>JAGALE010000195.1 GCA_017625335.1 Lachnospiraceae bacterium | reverse complement strand
CTCTGGAAACTCCAATATATTCCTTATGGTGGCACCTCTGAACCTGTACATTCCCTGGTCATCATCACCTACAACACATATATTTCTTTTCTCTCCAGCCAACATAAACACAAGCTGTTCCTGTATGTAATTGGTGTCCTGATACTCGTCCACCATAATGTAGCTTACTTTTTCCTTGATTTTATCTAGAACTTCCGGTGTATTCTTAAGCATGTCATAGGTTTTGGTCTGAATGGAAGAAAAATCCATAGCGCATTTTCTCTCAAGTAATGCATTGTAACGCATAACTAACTTTCCCAAGAATCTCATATCAGGATCCTTATCCTGTTCCATGGCATCTATATCCACCAACTCCTCCATTAGCTGATTAACATAGCGACATATCTCAAGAGCCTGCTTCCACACTCCCTCTCGTATTGGCATGTGCTCCTTATATCCTCCCAAGTACTGAAACTCATCGATATTTCTGCACACCAAATAGGCTTGTTCAAATGCATCAATCATTCGACCAACCCCTGTTTCTTCCACATATTCTGAATTTTCCTTAAGCAATCTTAAACATACTGAATGAAATGTTCCTATGTACATGTCATTAATGTTAATATGAACATCATATTTCACGAATTCATTAGATATTCTGGTAAGCAGCTCCTTGGCGGCCTTCTCTGTAAATGTAACCACCATTATACTTTCCGGTAGAACCTGCTTCTCCACCACAAGATATGCTATTCTTTTTACTAAGGTAAATGTCTTTCCAGTTCCAGGTCCTGCAATAATAAGCACAGGGCCTTCGGTAGTTAGCACTGCCTTCTTTTGTCTCTCATTAACCTGACCCAATTCAAACATATTCCCTATCTCCTAGCTCAAGTATTTTCTACTGAAGCTCGTAGGTTACTCCTATGGCTTTCATAAAATCACACAGCTGTTCAAGCTGATACTCACTAGCATATACCTTAAGGATTGTACCCCCATCTCCCTGTACCGAAGCATCACTCTTAAGTTTAGAACTTTCCGCAGTAACAGATACTTCTCCTGCTACAGACATAATTCCTGCCTTTTTGGCACTATCTATAAGCTCCAAATCCTTAGCCTTTACCTTCTCTATATCAACTGTTTCAATATAAATCTCCATAAGAGTATTATAAAAAGGTGACTCCATAGCCTTTATCTCAGCCATATCATTAGCTGCTTTGTTAATGGCTGTTATTACTCCTTCTTCATACTGCTTCTTGCCTGTAGATGCATTTAACCACTTAGGATCTAATAGCTTTTCGTATAACTTTTCTCCGTACTCACCCAGAGCAAATGCCTTTTTATCATAAAATGCTTTTACATCATTTTCCTTCTCGGCTTTTTTACGATTCTCGTAGTCCTTAACAGTCTCATCAATTAGCAGTCTCTGTTCTTCAACCATATTTACAAGCTCTTTAATCTTGGGCTCAACAGCCTCGTAAGGAGCCATACATTCTGCCTTATATGCCTTTCGTTTGTCCTCCAAAGCTTTCTTCACCTTATTAAGATAAGCCTTATCGTCCTTGGCAGACCTAATGCTGTCATCTGTATAAACCATATTTTTATACACCGAAAGCTTCTCTTCAAATTGGGATTTTAAAGCTTCAAAATCCCAAGCTGTTATTTCGCTTTCCATCTGATTTACTATCTGCAATTCACTCATAACAACCTCCAAATAAAAAACACCTAATAAGCCAGCTGTAGCGTTGACTAATTAGGTGTCAAATGTTTATTTTTACATCATCATAATCTATAACACATTCTCCCATAATACCAATCTCCCCCGATTAATAATATAGGGATATTTTATCATATTTTGTCGATATATACAAATGCAATTATCAAGAAATATCTATCAACAATTCATTTTGAGTAACCAAACTGAGTAACCTAGAAAAGCACACTCAAGTTCGTGGCTGAATCTGTTACACCTTAATTTTTATTGTCACATTTCAAATAATCGAATTGATTTATATGGTATAGATAAAAGCATATAATTGATTATCAATTTCAACAACATAGATGCACACTTCAACAGATAGCGAACGCTCTCCAGATGGACTCACTACCTTTCCTTCTCTAAAAAAGCCATGAATATGCTTAATAGTTCCTGATTTTATATTATCTCCTATTGATGATTTAGGAATTGGTGCATTTTCTTCGGGCCATTCTTCACCATATCTGTTAAGCAAAGCTGTTTCTAGCTCCTCTTCACATCCATCTTTAACTTTAAATTGCAATTCATAGTTATCTTCATCTGTGTAAGTTGACTCATCGTATACTAAATACTTACTAATATTTATTCCACATTCTTCATCAACCATTTGGCTATAGTCAATCTGTTCTTCTGTAGTTTCTTCTGTAATTT
>JAGALE010000017.1 GCA_017625335.1 Lachnospiraceae bacterium | reverse complement strand
TACGAATTCATTTTCTCACTATCGATATAAATCACGTTAGAATCTATACTAAATTTATGACTTCTATCATTGATGGTTAAGACTATGTTCCCCGAACCATATGCAATGATTAATGGTGATGCTGTAAATCCTTCTGGATTGTATAGCATGCCACCTGTTGTCAATGTTATTTCATCCTTCCCTGAAACCAAATACTTATATGCGCTGCATGTAAAAGGTATTGCAAGAGAACTTAATAGCCCTTGAGCTATTCTATCTACAGTAATCATTTCTGAGATATAAGCTTTGCGATAATATCCGGGTTCATATGAATCCTTTAATTCTTTGTAAGCAGTTGTTTTATATAGCCACTTGAACATTGCTCTAGAAACTATTTCAACACTTTGTTCTGCCACAGCATCCGGTATCATATGTACCTGATAAACCTTACTTATATCTTCATACTCATCGTTATCCAACGGATCCGCTTTTCTATCTATGATTATATTTCCTCTCCCAGGGATATTAACAGACTCCACTATAGGCTTGGGAGCACCATGTATGTTTTGCGTTTTATTGACTATAAGACCATAGTCTTTAGAACATATTCCATCATATTCAAAATTACTAATGTTTTTGTAATACAATTCATTAAGCATACACTCTCTCCTCCCTTGCCTTTATTTCCGAAGCATACTCTAATACTTCCTGAGCAAAATCCTTAACATCCTGCTGCCTATTATTAACAAACTCCTTTATCGTGATATTCAAGCTTGTCTCGTTATTATTTGTGGTAGTGTTCACCTGATTGCTCTTAGATGAATAGATATCCTTATTCATCATACTGTTAGGAGTTTCAAATGTATCCCCATACAAATCGAAATCAGAACCATCCACTGCCTTTTTCAATGCATCTGTAGTATCTGATGCCATATTACTTGCTGCATCAATGGCTAATACTGTTTTATCATCAATCGCATTCGCAAATCCTTCGTCAAAGTACTCTCCCGTTTCGTATGTCTTTCTTGACGGAGAATTAATATCTAGTTCCTTATTCATAGCGTTAAGAGCCGTTCTGGCCAAAGAAGCAGCTGTATTGGTTATAATAGATAGCTTAGAATTCATACCATTGATGAATCCCTGAGAAGCATTCTGTCCTGTTTCGTACATACTTACACCAGAAGCTCCATTTTTTGCACTATTTCCTAAATTAGAACCTGCCGAACCTGCGGATGCAGAGTTACTATTCACTCCAGATGAATAATCGGCTCCAGCCTGTTCTCCGGCCCTCTTCATGCCTGATGAACTGTCTTCAACTCCCGATGCTGCTCTAGAACCTATCTCTCTACCTGCTTCCTCTGCCTGTTCTCCAGCTCTCTTCATACCTTCTGAAGTAGAATCTCCTATATTTTTTCCAGCTTCAGATGCACTATTTCTACCGCTATTAATACCAGCTACAAAAGAACGTGATGCAGTTTGTCCAACCACACCCACATCATCCGGAAAGTTCTTTAGCTCATTTTCTGCAGCAGCTACCATCTTTGCCATGGCATCCACTTGTGCCTGAGTAATACCAGGTGCGCCATCCTCCACTGCCTGCTTCATAGCCTCATACATATCCTGATAATTTGTAAGCTGATTCTGTAATTCGGTTTTTGTAGCGGTAGTAGCTGTTTTGAAATTATATGTAAGGTTAGTTACTGCAGTATTCATAGCAGCAACATCTCCTGTTGCTACAGCTTCGAGCAACCCTTCATAATTCTCAATAATGCTCATATAACCACTATAAGTGGTACCTGCATTATTCATAGCAGCTACCTGATTTCCCCACTGGCTATTTAGACCTGACAATGTCCCCTCTAACTCTGCTATTTCCTTTTCATATGCTTTGACATCAGCTGCATTAGTAGCATAATCAAGATTTGACTGAGCTGTGGCCAGAGCTTCTCTAGTTTTTATTATTTCTTCCTCAGTAGCCTTAACTGCTTCACAGGCCGCATTATATTCCACAAATGCAGCTGTCTGATTTGCTATAGCTTCGGTATAAGCACTTTGATTTGCGCTGATGAGAGCTTCTGCTTTCTTAGTCTCAATTAAAGTCTCTATACTTCCTTGAAGGGCTTCATATTCCACTATTACACCGTCAATCATTTCGATTTCAATACCTAGTGCATTCGCAAGTATAGTTGTTATGGCTTCTGCTCTTGCCTCATAGCCATCTTTAACCTTTCCATTCTCGTCAACTAAGTTTTGAAGCTCATCATACAGAGTTTCGCAATTTGCATATTCAGCCAATATGCTTTGGTTACTTTCTTCTCTAGCTGCCATCAATGAGCTGTAAGCTTCTGAAGATGCTGTTATGGAATCAACAAGAGCTTGTTCTGCAGTATCCAACTCCTTAGCCGAATCTCTGGCATTGTTATATACATCCTCTAATGTGTCTATTTCATTAACTGCTGTCGCTATAGCAACCGTAGCAGCCGATATACCTATAGCTATAGCAGCCATTGGATTAGCCGATATAGCTGCAAATAAGGTACTAAATGCAGTATTTAAGGTTTTTATAGATGATACAAACTTTGCCACCTTATTAACGACAAATATGGTGCCAAATACAGCACCTAAGGTTGTTACTATAGGAATCAGCTCTTCAAGATGCGAAGATGTCCAATTAATGAAATTCTTTGCAACAGGAAGTAATTCTTCTCCTATAGGTTCTATCATTTCAACCTTAATCTGACGTCCTAATTCCTGAAACTCATTAGCAAGGTCATCGTATTTAATATCCTTGATAGATTCCATATTTCCAGCTACATCATCATACGTGTCATTTACATCGTTTAATGATGTGATGACTGTCATAGCATTATCTTCTCCAAGAGAGCTCCATACATTAGAAGCTAATGTTAAAGCCTCTTGTTGATTCTCCATCTCTGACAAATCATTAATTATAGATTGGAATACTTCCTTTGATGATGCTTCTCCATTTTTCCATGCTTCAAATAAAGCCTGTGATTCTGTAGAGAATGAGCCGATATTCTCTTCTATTCTTCCGTCTGCAAGGGAGATAGAAAACTCCTTAACAAAATCATTTACCTTATCAAGGTTATATGCTCCCGAATCAAGTCCATTTTGGAGAATTACAAACATTTCTTCAGCACTAAATCCAGCCTGCGCCCACAACTGAGAATACTCTGCTATATTATCTGCCAGCTCTCCACTCTTATTAAGGCCGTTCTGAGCTCCCTTAGACATGTAATCAAAGGCTTCCTCTGCAGTAAGTCCCATATTTCTCATCAGCGCATCTACGCCACGAAGAGTCTCTGACATATCCATGCTAAATGTATCTTCCATGGCTATAGCACTCTCGGTCAACTCCTGAAGTTTTGTAGGATCAACCTCTCCGGTATATTGTTTTACCATAGCCATTGTATTGGCTACATCGTTAAGGTCTTCTCCATAGTTATCGAGGTATATCTCCTCCATAACTGCCTTATACTTCTCCATCTCTTCTC
>JAGALE010000194.1 GCA_017625335.1 Lachnospiraceae bacterium | reverse complement strand
AATTCCACAAATTCATTGTAAAGAGCCTTGGAACTTAAAGTGGAGTCTCCACCACCATCCATCTCTTGATAGGGTGGATTCCCAACTATTATATCAAATTTCATGTTTATTCTCCTCTTTATTCAGCTATTAGAATACAAAGCCTCCGTAATCTTTAGTATCCTCAATCATTTTAGCCCTATGCACCTTGCTGAAATGAATTGGCTCATATTCATTAACTACTGTACCTCCTACTACAACAAGCATACTATTAAAATTATAGTCTTTTCGTGTTACAGTATCTCCATCAATATTCCACTCTACTACAACGAACTCTGTTCCGATACCTTTATCGTTAATTCTATCTTCTTCCCTATTCTGCTTGCCATTTTCATACATACCTGTTAAAGCATTTCCATGTATAATATTCCAATTTAATACATCATCTAAAGCTTTTTCTAACCCTTTACTGAATTTTTCACCTGTTTTTTCCATATACCATTTAGCAGCAATTTCTTTAAGTCTAAGTCTTGATTCTTTTACATTGTCTTCCTGAATATCAATACCATAAATTCTAGCTAGGCTAATAAACAGGTTTCTCTCTAAATTTTCCTTAGAAACTCCAAGCTTTTCAGCCAATGCCAATTTCCTATACAAAATCTCAACTAAAAAATTACCTGTACCACATGCAGGTTCTAGCCATGTTTTATGTAACTCTTTTAAGTCTGTTTCTTCTAATGGAATAATGTCTATCATATCTTTTACGATGTTTTCTGGTGTAAATACTTCTCCAAACTTCTGTACTCTTTCTTTTGACTTAAATCCCTCTGTTTTAATTTCATTTGTATTCATAATATTGTTTATCTCCTTTGTTTTTTAATTATTCTGTAATTCCTAATGCCTCAGCTTGTCTCATTAACTGTAAAAATCTCTTAGAATCCTCTAATTCAGCTGCCCCGTCTTCACTATAATCTTCCTCATCATCCACATCATTAGCATATATTGCAAAATAATGAGTTTCATCATATTTAACCTCATATGCATCCAATACAATTATTTGTCCATCCCCTTGGTCAACTCCTGTATCGCTTGATAACCTAACAGGTATATCATCAGGTACATTCTGTAATGCTCTTTTTAAATCTCCTGCCAATATTTCTCTTTGCATATGCACATTCTCCTATTCTTAATCACAAATATATAATTATATAATATATTATAATACTCTTATGCTAATTTTTAAGCTCAAATAAAAAAGACATAGTGAATTCAATAATTCAACTATGTCTTAATTTATTATTCTACGTTAACATAAATCATATTACATACATCAAAATCCTTATAGTTAAATGCCTCAGCTAACTCTTCTCTAAATCTATGACTTAAAGGTGTATCTGATATAACAACTACAACATCCTGTCCACCATCAATATTGTATAAGTATCTTTTATCTACTTGTCCTGGTCTGTTAAGCTTTACCCCATTAACAATCCCACGAACATCCCCATCTTCAATGATATCAATTGGAGAACGGGTAGTTGCATGAAATTTCACTTTGCAGTTTAAAGTATCCTCAATTGCTTTTGCAATTTTCAAAGGATAGTACATAAACTCCTCTACTCCAATAACCCTAACTGTTCCATAGGTATTTAAACCTATTTTCTTAATTTCATCTATGATTTTTTTATCTACATCATTTTCATATCCTCTATACGGTTTATGTTCAGTTCTTTCATACTGAAAGATTGAATCTTTACTTATATTTGTATCAAAACAAAAAGCACTGTCATTTCTAATATATTTTTTTGCCAATGCACCTAGTTCTTTTCTGCCTCCAACAACTGGTGTAATTGCTTTATCCAACTCTGGATTGATATCTGTCATTTTCATGTTAGCATCTTTAATTTTACCAGATACTAAGCTAACTGCTTCTATCTTATTATCTTTAAATCTCTTAATATCTGCATCTGACTGCCAATTACATACACTTGCTACTGTAAATTTTGCATATTTGAATGTAAGTTTTTCCCTAAGTTTACTTACCATATTAATTACAGTATTACCTGTAGTAATCTCATCTTCTACAATAATATAATGTTTTGCATTTAATACTGGACTGTCTGAAGGAATCTCTTTTTCGCCATTAATCATTAATTTCTGACTTGTTGCATGACTGTGTTCTTCTTCAAAGTTTACTAAATTAATTCCTTTGACATCCTCTCTAGTTGTCTGAACTACAGTTACATTAACGCCTCTGTACTGTAATTCCTCTGCTACTAAGTTACCTAAGGCAGTAGCAGTTTCAGCAAATCCAATTACTACAACATCATCACCAGTTTTAACTGTCTTAATCTGATCTACTAAATTTTCAACTAGTCTAAATACTCGTCTTGGACTAACAGGAATATGTTTTCCCTGAGCTCTATTTACAAATAAATAGTCTCTCTTTTTATTGTTGCTTCTATGATGTACAATAATGTCATCAAGTGTAAGAACATCTTTATCTGCTCTAATGACTAAATCATCAATGTAATTTTCCACTCTCTGTACGTCTTTTACTAATTTATCCATATTATATCTCTCCTATCCTATAACTCTTGTTTATCTAAAATTATTGTATCTTCAATTTTTGTAACTGATCCTAAATGTTTTCTAAAGTTATTATCATCATCTACATCGCCATCACCTTCAGCTAAAATCCATCTATGCATCATATCTATAGTATATTTACTACTACAATGTAAATTTAGGTGATTCACTATTTGCATATACATTAGATTGATTCCTAATGCTACCTCTATATAAGCACCACCAGAAATTCTTGAATTAATCTCTAGTAGTTTATACTGTCCATCCTTATCATATCTAAGCTGAAAATTAAACAATTCTCCTGTACTTATGCATGTTCTTGCAATATCTTCTGCTATCTTTGTTATTTTAGAGTCTATGAATACTCTTTGTACCCTTCCTTTACTTTTTTCACGAGCAATTGCTATTACATGTGTGCTAGTGTTATAGCAATCTACACTAATTTCAGGGTCCTTAAGATATTCCATAATGATAAATTCATTTGTATTATCTTGATTTAATAATTTTTTAAATGTATCAAGTGTAATCTTTTGTCCATAGTAAGTTTTAATTTGATTGATACTTGGCCCATCCAGTGTTATCTCTTTATAGCTAGTTCCACCTTCATCCTCATTCAATTTCATTATGGTAGCTTTACCATTCTTTAGTCTTCTTGTTACCCAATCACATGCTAACTCATATGAGTCACTTTCAAAATACTCAGGTATTAATTCCTTAAATTCCTCAAATCTACCTAATTTTTTATAAGTACTCTTTTTAGTTTTGAGACTAATAGGTTCAGCACATGTAATAACTTTAGTACCTAAAACATCAAATTCTTGTTGATGTTTTACTATAATATCAGAGTGTTTCTTAGCTAAAAATAAGTCGACGCCCTCTTTTTTACACAAGTCGGTTACCCAACTAATGTAATTTCTCTCCATTTCCTCATCAGTAGACCCTTCGCTCCAATCCTCTACATAAAATTTATCAACCATATTTTTGTATGCATGGTCAGGATTTGTAGAAGAACCTATAATTCTTAATAAAATACCATCTTTTTCTGCCTTTGCTTTAATATCCTCAATCACTGGTCCTATAGAGCTAAACCACTGATTAAAATATACTACATGTATCATTTACATATCTCCTTAAATCTATATCTGTTTATTTTTTATCATCCCTATAAGCTTAATAACTTCTGAAGGGTTATTATCATTAAATCTGAATTTAACTGATTCTGGATTATTGATTAAATATCTAAATGAAAATTCAAACTTACCATCTACTCCTTGCCCATCAAAAAATAAGAATGTATTTTCTCTGTTTTCCCCTAGAAAAATAATCTGTCTCCAATCTCCACTTCCTACCTTAATCTTTAATTGAAAGCCTTGTTTACATTTCTTAAGTTCCTGAACTGCTTCATTGCCCTTTAAATCAAATGTATTTTTATTTTGATGTCCTCTGTTATCAGGTCTTT
>JAGALE010000193.1 GCA_017625335.1 Lachnospiraceae bacterium | reverse complement strand
GGGAGTACTTGAATAATATTATTGAAAGTAAAATTGTGATTGATACATATGAAGAATATGAAACCTATGATGGTGATGTATCACAACATATCGATTCTGGAGATATATCTATAACGATTACAAGAGATTCACTATTGTACAATAATTCAAGATATACAACAGGGTTAGATGAGGCGTTTAAAATTAATGAGCTTGATGTTAATTCTAATATTGATAAGTTTTTTACTGATAAAGAGTTGAATTTTGCGTCAAGGGATGATGTAAAGGAAATGTTATATGGTGATTTAGGTTTTATTGGATTGAATGATAATGACTTAGACATTCATTTATATGTATGCGACATAGAGACTTTGGAGAGTGAGTATTCTATTGATGAGGAATATTATGAGTTTATAGGTCAGGATCCAGATGATAATGAGTTATTTGAAGGGTACTATCTTTGTGCCAGGCAAACTTTAGATAATGTGCCTGTATTTACTCAGATAGCTGGTGTTATGTATCAAGATATAGAAGGAAATTCACCAATAACTGCATATTATACTGCTGATGGGGTGCAGTATTTTGATGCTGGAGATTTGTATGATTTTGAAGAAACGGGAAATGTACAAAAGCTTTTAACTTTTGAGGAAGTAGCACAAATTCTTTCGGATCACTACAATTACTATATTACCAATGATATGTATCTGGTGTATTCAGCAAAGTTATATAACTACGTAAAAAAAGAGAGAGACAACACATATAGTGTAACTCCGGTTTGGATATTTAAAACATATGTGACAGACGTAAATGGAATGGTTAGTCAAAAACAATTTGAAATTAATGCGGTGACTGGAGAGGTGTTTGAACGTGATTAGGCATAATATTAAGCGTACATTTTTTTCAAAAGAACTTATAGTGACAATTTGCATGTTTATAGCTATAAGTATGTATATATGGTGGGAAAAACAAGAGCAAAATTGTACTACTATATTTTATATTATGTGTACAAGCTACATTGATATTAAGTCGATGCTGATTTTTTCCTTTATGGCATTACCTGCAACAAGTTGTTTTGCTGAAGATATAGAATATAATAATATACATTATCAGTTGATACGGGGAAATGTGAAAAAATATGTATTTTCTAAAACTTTAAATATCTTTATATCATCGATAGTAACTATGGTAGTATGTTTTTTTTCTTATATATCTATATTGCGATTATTGGGGCACAGATGGGTAGATGAATATTATACTCCCATAGGAAATGGCGGAATCAATACGTGGAAATATATTGAAGATGGTGACTTTTGGATATTTTATATCATAATGTCGATTCAATTTGGAATTCTGAGTGGAATATTAAATCTAGTGGCTGCTTGGCTATCCTTATATATTAAGAATAAAATGATGATTTTGGCAACACCTGCTATAGTGGCTTACATTTTAAAGTATTATATCCCAGGTTGGTTACTTGGCCACAGAGATTTAAATATTATGGCAATGTTTAATGCAACATTAAATTTGGACTTGTATGGAAATGATTTGTTTGTAAGATGTGTCTGGTTTGGTATTATTGGGGTAATAGGCTTAAGTTTTATCATATATAAGACTGTAAGGAGGAGATTGAATTATGATTAATAAAACTAAAGCATGTACAAAGTATATTTGGAATTTGACACTACAAAAGATTTTTTCTATTAGAATGCTGATTGTTTTGATAGTGTTATATATATTTCGAGATGTATATATAATTCGAGATTTGCGACAGTTTTGTATGGACTATGATTGTAATATGGTGCCTATTTTTATTCCTTTCCTTGTGAACTGCTTTGATTATATCTTTGTATTTGGATTTTGTATCTTGTATTTGTTTTCTGATATTCCATTTATGAATAGGTGGGAGATGTATTATATAAATCGAATAGGGAGAAAAAATTGGATAATTTGTAAAATTATCAGCTTGTTATTTGTTTCTGCAATTTTTATGTGTATAAATTATATTATGGATTTGGTTATGATGTTTCCTTACATAGATATTGGTAATGATTGGGACAGATTGACGGTATCATTAGCGAATGGAGCACTTGTTTGGGATGGAAATATTTTTTCCCCAAAAATTATTAATTTTTATTCTCCAGTTCAAATAGGAATGCACAGTTATATGTTTGGTTCTTTTATTATATTTATGATTGCGAATTGTATGTTTGCAATCAGTATAACTATCAATAGAGAGATAGCAATATTGTTTGGCGGAATGATAGCGACAATGCCAATTGCTGCATACAACAGTAAATTTGTGCTGCCATACATTTATTTCTTTTCTCCATTAAACTGGATTAGTGTAATAGATAGTAGATTTGCATATTATTTACCAAATAACAAATATGTTATTTCAATCATTATGTTATGTTTGGTAATGACTGTAGTTTTGTTAGTTTATAAAATTAATAATAAAGATTTTGTTTGGGGTAGGGAGGATTAAATATGGATGTGATTAAAGTTGAGAATGCAACAAAAAAATTTGGAAGTAATAGGGTATTGAACCAAGTGTATATGTCTTTTGAAAAAGGAAAAATTACAGGAATTGTGGGTCGTAATGGCTCGGGTAAAACAGTATTGTTTAAGTGTATATGTGGGTTTTATTGTTTGGATTCTGGAGATATAATATATGATAATAATAAATTAAAGAATGGTCAAATATTAGATGAAGCGGGTATAATTATTGAAAATCCTGCATTTCTAGAAAAATACAATGGATTAAAGAATTTAGAATTATTATATTGTATAAATAATAAAGTTGATAAGGCCTATTTAGCAGGTGTGATGAAATCAGTTGGTTTAGAACCGAAATCACGAAAGAAAGTGTCAAAATATTCTATGGGCATGAAACAGCGACTTGCTATTGCACAGGCAACTATGGAAAATAAAGACATTCTTATTTTGGATGAGCCAATGAATGGATTAGATGCTGAAGGAGTTGACTATTTTAGAAGATACTTCCAAGAATTGAAGGAAAATGGGAAAACGTTAATTTTAGCTAGTCATAACAAAGACGATATATCTATGCTGTGCGATAAAGTATATACTATGGAGAATGGTGAAGTAGTCTCTATGTCCTAGACAGAACTTCCAAATGAGGTTTGGTCACAATGGAAGTTGTAGAATGGAGCGTGTCTGATTAAAAGTATATTAGAGAATATTTGTAGAAATTTGAAAGGGGATGCCTATGAATACAAAAAAATATATATTTAATTTGGATTATGGTAATAGAACAGAAGAAAGAGAATTTATTAAAGATATTTTAAATAATTTTGATAATGATTCTTTAGTGGGATGTGGATTATTTGTAAATAATAATCCATACTCGTTTGAATGCTTACTTTATTTGTCTTTTGAAAAGGACTCGGACAGGTTTGATGAATTTATAAAAAACAAGTATGACAAGAAAATAAGAATATTTAACTACTTTATTGACGATGCGTTTGCAGCTTTTTCGAGTAGGGGATACAATGTTGTATCGTTTATGGATGCAGAAAGTGTTGATATGGTTCTTTCTGGTGGTGCTAATGGTATATTTGGGTTTCCATGCAAAGCAGTATTTGATAGTATGTGGAGAAGTAATTTAAAAAATTACAAAATGAAAAAAGTGTTTCTATCCCATTCTAGTAAAGATAAGTTTATTGTAGACGAGATATTCAATGAGTTACAGGCACAAGAAGTATGTGTATGGTATGATAAATATGAAATAGAACCAGGAGATAGTATAACAGACAAGATTAATAAGGGACTTGATGAAAGTGATATTGGTGTAATATGTATATCAAAAAATTTCTTGGATACCGATAGTGGTTGGACCAAAAGTGAGTTGAACTTTTTTGTTCAACGTAGAATGAAAAACCCCAATAAGATATTTATAATAGTGAATTTTGATGTACCACATGATGAACTTCCTCCATTGGTACAGGATTATAGGTACGTAGATTATAGAGAAAAAGGAGCTATTGATATTTTGGTAAATACAATAAAGAAGAGGTTAGAATGCTGATATGTACTAGGGATTCTGGGCTTGGTAGAGGAAAGGTTTTTGGAGTTTTGTTAAGCACAAAACTCCAAAAACTTATTTAGAACAGTAGATTTATTCTTATTATTAGAATAGATAAATCCTACTGTTCTTTTTTCTATCTCTTTTTCCAAAGGTAATTCTACAATCCTACCAGATTCAAGATAATCTAAAGCAAACTCCCGGACAACGCTGGCTACACCCATACCGATAGATGCAAAGTCTATAAGAAGATCCATATTATTAACCTCTAAGATCTGATTAGGATAGATGCCTTCAGAAGCAAGGTATGCGTCAATGTGAGTTCTGGTTACATTGTTCTTCTCTAGGAGCATAAGGTTGGATTTCTCGAGTATGTCCTTGATAGATAATTTACTGTTGTTATTGGTTCTTATGCTGGAGCCATCTGTCACAGAGCCACTTGAAGATTCATGTTCGTTGAATTCTGATTCACCTGATACAGAAGCTTTGTCCTCGCTGATAAATGAGGTAATATTACCTGCAAACATCCATTGATATTCGTTCTCCTGAGGAACATGGTCAGTTTCTCTTAGGTGTAGGTTATCCAGATAACTATCTGATGTAACAAATATATCATGAATAGTAGTAAGCTCCTTATAGGTAAAGCCCTTAGGTATATCTGTTTCACAAATGAGACCAAGGTCAATCTTGCCCTCAGATAATAGATTTAAGGTGTTCTTGGTAGAGTGACAACGAATAGTGACCTTAATGTGTGGGTTTTCGTCGATGAAATCTTTAAGGTAATCAAGAAGTATATGTTTGCACAGAGAAGTACTGACACCTATCTTAAGCTGACCTATACCCAAATCGTGAATCTTCTTAATCTCATCCTCGGCCTGGTTAATGCTATCAAATGCATTGCCTATATGTTGGTATAATATCTCCCCTTCCTCTGTTAGTGATACACCCTTAGAGGTACGGGAGAAGAGGGTGACTCCTAAGCCTTTTTCTAGATTAGATATGGATTTACTAATAGCCGGCTGGCTGATAAACAATTTGTCTGCTGCCTTGCTAATGTTGCCAAGAGAAGCAACAGTGTAAAATATTCTGTAATTATTCAAATTTTCGTACATTTTTTATCTCCTTAAGCTGTAAAACGAAATATTAACTATATGTAATATATCATCAATTAACTATAACTTCAAGTTATAACAGATATTCTTATTATATATTTTAATTATATTTTTATATATGTTACAATGCACTGAATAATAGGATACATATAAATAAGTATACAAATATTAATAATAAATGGAGGTAACCGATATGGGTATGACAATGACACAGAAAATACTTGCTAAGCATGCTGGTTTAGACTCAGTTGTAGCTGGTCAGTTAATCGAGGCAGACTTAGATTTAGTATTAGGTAATGACGTTACTACACCAGTAGCGATTCATGAGATGGAGAAGTTTAATAAGAAGGATGTCTTCGATAAGGAGAAGATAGCACTTGTTATGGACCATTTCACACCTAATAAGGATATTAAGAGTGCTGAGCATTGTAAATGTGTAAGAGAGTTCTCATGTGCTAATCAGATTAAGAATTACTTTGACGTAGGAGAGATGGGTATCGAGCATGCACTTCTTCCTGAGAAAGGACTTATCGTAGCGGGAGAGACTTGTATCGGTGCAGATTCACATACATGTACATACGGTGCTTTAGGTGCATTTTCAACAGGTGTTGGAAGTACTGATATGGCAGCAGGTATGGCAACTGGTAAGGCATGGTTCAAGGTTCCATCAGCTATTAAATTTAATATAGTTGGAGAGAAGGCACCTTGGATTAGTGGTAAGGATGTTATCCTTCACATCATCGGTATGATTGGCGTAGACGGAGCACTTTACAAGTCTATGGAGTTTGTTGGTGAGGGTATTAAGAACCTTACTATGGATGATAGATTTACTATAGCAAATATGGCTATTGAGGCTGGTGCTAAGAATGGTATCTTCCCAGTTGATGAGCTTACTGAGGAGTATATGAAGGAGGCATCTACTAAGACTTGGACTAAGTATGAGGCTGATGCTGATGCAGAATATGATGAGGAGTACACTATTGACTTATCAACACTTAAGCCAACAGTAGCATTTCCACATCTTCCAGAGAATACAAAGACTATCGACGAGGTAGGGGATATAAAGATTGATCAGGTTGTAATTGGTTCATGTACTAATGGACGTATCTCAGATATGAGAATTGCTGCTGAGATTATGAAGGATAAGAAGGTTGCAAAGGGACTTAGAGTTATCATTATCCCTGGTACACAAAAGATTTATCTTCAGATGATTAAGGAAGGCCTTGCAGAAATCTTTATCAATGCAGGTGCTATCGTTTCAACTCCAACCTGTGGACCATGTCTTGGTGGACATATGGGTGTTATGGCAGCAGGTGAGAAGTGTGTATCAACTACTAACCGTAACTTTGTTGGTCGTATGGGTCATGTTGATTCAGAGGTTTATCTTGCAAGCCCGGCTGTTGCAGCTGCATCAGCAATCACTGGTAAGATTAGCTGTCCATGTGAAGTAATGAACTAGGAGGTATATATAATGAAAGCATTCGGAACAGTACATAAATATGGTGACAATGTAGATACAGATGTAATTATTCCAGCTAGATATCTTAATTCATCAGACCCAGCAGAGCTTGCAAAAAGCTGTATGGAGGATATCGATAAGGATTTCGTAAACCGTGTAAAGCCGGGAGATATTATGGTGGCTAATAAGAACTTTGGATGTGGTTCATCTAGAGAGCATGCGCCTATAGCAATTAAGGCTTCAGGTATTTCTTGTGTTATAGCAGAGACATTTGCAAGAATCTTCTATAGAAATGCTATTAATATAGGACTTCCTATTATAGAGTGTCCTGATGCTGCACAGGGTATCGACGCAGGAGATCAGGTTGAAATCGACTTCGACAGCGGTATGATTTACAACAAGACTAAGGGAACTGAGTTTAAGGGTCAGGCATTCCCACCATTTATGCAGGAGATAATTAAGAACGAGGGACTTATTAATTATATTAATAATAAGTAAGATAAAAGGGGGATTATATGGAATTTAAGATTAATCCTAATAATGTGGCAGAAGAAACCACAAGTGATTATAATCGCTTTGAACAAAATGATTTCCTGATTACAAGTGCTAGTGATAATTTATTCAATAATCCTGGACAGAGCAAGGATAAGAATAATGTGGTGACTCATAATCAGTATGGTATGAGATGGTATCTCTTCATGGTATGGGGAGTTTTGATATATTACCCAATATCTTTAGTGTCATCGGTTATAACAAATTTTAAGACAGTAGATGTGTATAAGGATATGATGGTGAGATATGAATCCTCTTATTACACCATAATGTTTGCATTTATGATAATAACTATTATCTTTGAATGTGTACTCATTTACTTTACTCTTAAGACAAGGAATGAACTCCTTGATTTTAAAGCAAGTGGTGTAAAAAATCTTAAAACATGCTTGCTTGCTCCTGGAATATATGTGGTAATAGTTTTTGTCATATATTTGCTTGTGGTAGAAAAGGAGCAGGGTGGAGCTATAGGAGAGTTCTTTGGCATATTGCTTAATCCAAAATACTTCTTCGCATATGGAGTATGGAAGATATACGCATACATTGCGGCTTATATAGCTTTTGTAGTAGGAAATATAAAATATTTTAATAACAGAAGTCGTTTCTTTGTTAATTAAAATAATTAGATATTATTAGATATTACTTTGTTATATGTGACATTGTTTGATGTTAGTTAATATGGAGGATATAAAAATGATTTGTAACATAGCAGTTATTAAGGGTGACGGTATCGGTCCCGAGGTAGTTTCTGAGGCTATGAAGGTACTTGATGCAGTTGCAGCTAAGTATGGACATACATTTAACTATGAGCAGCTTCTTATGGGAGGATGTTCAATAGATGCTCACGGGGTGCCTCTTACAGACGAGGCGGTAGCAAGAGCAAAGGCAGCAGATGCTGTACTTCTTGGTTCTATAGGTGGTAATACTTCAACTTCACCATGGTATAAGCTTCCACCAAACTTAAGACCAGAGGCAGGTCTCCTTAAGATTCGTAAGGAGCTTGGACTTTTCGCAAACCTTAGACCGGCTCTTTTATACAAGGAGTTAAAGGGTGCTTGTCCACTTAAGGAGGAGATTGCTGATAAGGGCTTTGATATGATGATTATGAGAGAGCTCACAGGTGGTCTTTACTTCGGTGATAGAGAGACTAAGGAAATAGATGGTGTAATGACTGCCATTGATACCCTTACATATAATGAGAATGAGATTAGAAGAATCGCTATTAAGGGCTTTGATATTGCTATGAAGCGTCGCAAGAAGGTTACAAGCGTTGATAAGGCAAATGTACTTGATTCTTCAAGACTCTGGAGAAAGGTAGTAGAAGAGGTGGCTAAGGATTATCCAGAGGTTACTTATGAGCATATGTTAGTTGATAACTGTGCTATGCAGCTTGTAAAGGATCCTGCTCAGTTTGATGTAGTTCTTACTGAGAACATGTTCGGAGATATCCTTTCAGATGAGGCTTCAATGATCACAGGCTCCATCGGAATGCTTGCATCAGCATCACTTAATGAGACTAAGTTCGGTATGTATGAGCCAAGTGGTGGTTCAGCGCCGGATATAGCAGGACAGAACAAGGCTAACCCTATTGCAACTATTCTTTCAGCAGCTATGATGCTTAGATACACATTTGATATGGATAAGGAAGCTGACGCTATAGAGGCAGCAGTTCAACAGGTGCTTGTAGAGAACTACAGAACCTGTGATATAGTTTCAGAGGGTACACAGTTAGTTAGCTGTTCTGAGATGGGAGACCTCATTGCAGAAAGGGTTTAAGAGAAAATGAAGAAATTTAAATTGTTTATGGTTGGTACTATGTGCGCTCTTGCTTTGTCAGGTTGTTCTGATAATAAATCTGATCAAGTGGATACAATTACTACAACAGAAATCACTGAGGTAACAACCGAAGCGACTACTGAACAATCCACTGAGGTAACAACCGAAGCGACTACTGAAGCTACTTCCGAGGAAGAAGCCAATTCTGAAATGGCTTCATATTCAAATAGTGGTGGAACATATACACTTAATGTTGATAGTTACGTGGAATTTATAGAAACCACAACAGATCCAACCAGTGGTGTAAATAATGAAGATGGCTTGGAGGTTAATTATGGTGATACATATATTACCATACAGAGATTTCCAAATAATATGTTTTTTTCTGATGTAGAAGGATTTCGTGATTATCTTGGAGATGAGAACATTTTGCCATATATTGTTGCAGAGGATACAGAAGTTATCCAAAATGCTGATGTTATAGAATGGAAAAATCAAGTTATTGAAATGAAAAGTGGGAATACAGTTTTTGTTGGATATTTATATTATTTCAAAACAGAAAATGGATTCTATAAAGCTTCAATTTCAGGGTCTGATTTGGAATTATTAGAGCATTATAAGAATTTTGTTGATGATATGACATTTAATAAATAAAGGAGAATGATTATGAAGAGTGATAACGTAAAAACAGGTATGCAGCAGGCTCCACACAGAAGCTTGTTTAACGCACTTGGAATGACAGAGGAAGAGCTTTCTAAGCCATTAGTTGGTATCGTTTGCTCATACAATGAGATTGTTCCAGGTCACATGAACCTTGATAAGATAGCTCAGGCTGTTAAGCTTGGAGTTGCCGCAGCAGGTGGTACACCTATTATGTTCCCAGCTATCGCAGTATGTGATGGTATTGCTATGGGACATATCGGTATGAAGTATTCTCTTGTAACAAGAGATTTGATTGCAGATTCAACTGAGGCTATGGCATTAGCTCATCAGTTTGATGCCCTTGTTATGATTCCTAACTGTGATAAGAATGTTCCTGGACTTCTTATGGCAGCAGCAAGAGTAAATGTTCCAACTGTATTTGTATCAGGTGGTCCAATGCTTGCAGGTCACGTTAAGGGACATAAGACATCTCTTTCTTCTATGTTCGAGGCT
>JAGALE010000192.1 GCA_017625335.1 Lachnospiraceae bacterium | reverse complement strand
CCATCTGGAAATGCTGCCGCTATGGCGCATACGAATCTTGCAGTTCTCTTCTCGTCAGGAACGCCTGCAAGTCTATCCATAATAATCTGGTTCTTAATCTCATAAGGTGTGTCAACACCCTCATATCTTGCAGAGTATATTCCCGGCTCACCATTTAAGTAATCCACCTCAAGTCCACTATCATCAGCCAAAACCACACAATCCGGCACTAATCTTTGAATCTCAGTAGCCTTAATTATGGCATTAGCCTCAAATGTATCTCCATCCTCAACTACATCCACATCTATTCCTGCCTGCTTCATGGAAAGTATCTCGTAACCACAATCAGCAAGAATCATGCGAATCTCCTTCATCTTATTCTCATTACCTGTTGCAAAAATTAACTTCTTCATAATCATATTTCCTCTCAAAAACTAAGTATCTGTATTTTTAAATCAGCAAAGTGTCGCTGTCATCTACAATCAATATCATCATTTCCACAAATAATAACACTCATCAACAGCTAATATGCTCTCACTAACTCATCAATCTTTTACTTTATTAGTAAATGCCTTAAGACAAACATTGGACTGCTGAGTTTCCTCCGCAGAGTGCCATTTCTCACCATAAAGACTTATATATCCTTCACCATCAGTTATATCAAAGTTCTCTGTTCTCTCATCTGAATTGTACTCTATGGCAATAGGATGCACTGCACCAGGTGTCTTAATCTTAACAACAACTGCGAATTTCTCATTGTCAGCAAGCTTTATAGCCTCAGGGAAATCCACTGTGTAATAGCCTGCATACTTTGTGCTTCCCGCAGTAACAAACTGCCTATTTTTAAATGAAGCCTCGTCCTCAAAACCTGATACCACATACACCTCAAACTCTGTATCCTTGCCTGTTGCATAGAATGAAACTGCAGCAAGCTCCTCACCTGCTCCGGCAGTATAAACATTTGCAAAATAAGCCTCTTCCTTATCGAAGCCCATATGTCCTATCCAACCTAGCAAATCAGTCTGGTAAATGTTGTCGTAGTTATCCGCATCTCCAACTCTTGTATAAACAACTGACTTCTTACATATGTTTGCGTCATAGTATGAAACATATACATAGCCCCTGTCACCAAACTCTGTACCCCAGCTGTTTTTACAGATAAATGCACCATCACCCTCAGGCACATTAGTAAAGTTTTCCTTGGCATAATTATCATCCCAGCCCACAACAACTACATCATGGTTAGGAAGCTCTTCGCCATCATAATAATATGATGCATTTTCCTTGGAGTAATATGGAGATATACTGTCCACATACTCCATCTGAGTGTACACAGAGGTCTCCACAGCACCATATCTAAATATAGCACTTTTAAGCACATCAATGTCCTTCTCGTTAATAATAAGTGCTTCCTCTAAGTGCTTAACAGCCTTTAGATTTCCATTACTTTCTCCATCCCCATAAGGGTCATTGGCCTCATAGACCGGTCCCTGCCAAGCTGCCAGATAAGCTATACTCATAGTGTGCTCTCCACCACTATCTATGTCCAGATTATAGCTATTATTCATACTCATGTGATCAGTGGAGAAAATCCCTTCCTCCTCAGGCAGCAATGTGGTCTCCAATGCTCCAAGAGACGCAAAGGCCCAACAGGTACCATATCTACCCTGATCTCTAACCGGAGTAACTCTTCCATAATCTCTCATATCATAAGCAGCAGGAAGCAGCTTCTCCCCCTCTAGTCTGGTTAAATCTATCCAATCTGCCTGTAGGTCATAGGTAACTCTGTAGCTGAAAAACTCTGCAATATTATCCAATGGAATAAAAAGCTTATCTCCGTCCCTTACCACTACCGACAAAAGATCGATAATATGGTTGTCATTAACCATAGCCTGATTTGAACCCACGGTAAGCACAACCTTGTTATCACCCTTCATAATGATAACTCCACCATCGTCGTACTCAAGCACCGAACAGCTAAGTAAGCTTTTTAGCATATCGCTTTCAACCATAAGTACCATCTGCTCACTGACATATACCTCATAGTTAAATCTGTCAACATCAAGACCTGCCACTGTAAATTTGGTATTCTCAGAATTAAGCTTATCTGTAAGATTAGTCTTATAGGTGGCTGCGCAGTTTTCAAACTCCGCCGACCTTTCCACATTAACATCAGGTCGTCTATTCATAAGATATGCAATTGTTACTATACAAAATAATGCGGCCAAAACGCCCATTATCTTCTTCATAAAATCATCCCCAAATTAAATATATGCCCAACGGGTCACTTATCTAAATCTAATATATACTAATTCTCTAACCAATTACTTTAGTTGGCTTCGGTGGCTTTGGACCCATAAATTGATAGAAGTAAGACTTAATCATACCGTTATAAATCTTTCTGTTCTTATCCGCCTTTCTACCCACATACTTTTCCGCATCCTCATAGGATGTAATAAGATACATGGACCAGTCATCAAGGGCCTTAAAGCTTTCTCCTATGGTTCTGTAAAGAGCCGGAAGTGCCTCCTTCTCCTCAAGTCTTTCACCATAAGGTGGGTTAGTAATAATAAATCCATAGTGCTTAGGATGTCTCAAATCCTTCACATCCCTAGCCTGAAAATGAATATATTTATCCACCTGGGCCGCCTTAGCATTGGCCATAGCACACTTAACAATCTCAGGGTCCAAATCATAGCCCTGAATGTTCATCTCTATATCATGTCTCACCATATCCCTGGCTTCGTCGTAGGCATTATACCAAACCTTCTTAGGTATAACCTTTCCCCATGAATCCGATGTAAATTCTCTGTTCATACCGGGAGCAATATTTGCCCCTATCATAGCCGCCTCTATAGGAAATGTTCCACTACCACAGAACGGATCAACTAAAACTCTATCCTTGTTCCAAGGTGTAAGCATAAGAAGTGCTGCTGCCAAGGTCTCTGATATAGGTGCCTTACCAACCAGAGTACGATAACCTCTCTTATGTAAGGAGGTGCCTGAGGTATCAAGCCCTATGGAAACCATATCCTTGAATATAAATACTCTTATAGGATACTCATCTCCATCCTCCTCAAAGCGACTTACTCTATAGGTCTGCTTCATACGCTCAACAATTGCCTTCTTTACAATTGACTGTATAGAGCTTCCTGAAAAAAGTGCACTCTTATTAGTAGTTGCCTTAGTAACCCAAAACTTGGCATCCCTAGGAAGAAACTCCTCCCAGGCTATGGCCTTAGTACCCTCGAAAAGCTCATCAAAGGTTGTGGCCTTAAAGCTTCCCATCTTAAGAAGTATTCTCTCTGCTGTTCTAATAAATATATTTGCTCGAGGAATAGCCGTCTCATCACCTCTAAAGGTAACACGACCATCCTCCACAGCTACTATCTCATAGCCCAAATCTAATATTTCTCTCTTTAAAACTGACTCCAAACCAAAATGGCAGGGAGCTATTAATTCTACAAAATTACTCATTCAATTATCCTTTCAAAATAAACAAAGCCTTTCACTACACTCACATCACACAAAGTTTTCAACCTTTTATATAGTTCGTAAGGGCATAGTAACTCATAGTACTAATTGTACTTTTTCAAGGATATGATGTCAACAAAGGAAAAGTCCAAAATTGTTGGAATTTTTGAAATAAATATTACTTATTTTCGGTAATTTAACCAAGGTTATATTATTACCTTCCATTTTTTGTAAGAGAACCCTTATATTCTACAAGTCCACCTATGGTATTTATTACCCTAAAGCCCATATTATTAAGCTCTCTGGCTGCCATTGCACTTCTACCACCGGTTTCACAGTAAACTATTATTACCTTCCCCTTAGGCAGAGAAACATTTCCTGCTTTAATGTCTTCAATTGGTATATTAATAGCCATAGGAATATGTCCCTTCTTAAATTCTTCCTGACTGCGTACGTCCACTATTATTCCTCCGTAATTTAATGCTTCCTGTAATATATTTCTTATATTAATATTGTGAAATCTCATGTTTTCTGCCTCCTATAATTCCTTACTATAGGATATTCGAAGATTTCATTTTGGTGTGGATTTTGATTCTCTTTGTAAAACACAAAAGTCTCTGACAGTATATTTACTGCCAGAGACCTCTCGTAAAATTTACATCCTGTCACTAACTAATAGTTTCACAATTAATAGTTACAGTTCTTTGAATTGTTAGCGTTAGATGCATTGCTTGCATTTGAAGCGTTGCTTGCATTAGTTGCATTCTTACCAACACCGTTAT
>JAGALE010000191.1 GCA_017625335.1 Lachnospiraceae bacterium | reverse complement strand
TAATATACATTGTTAAAAATATGAATAATCCAGTAATGGGAGAGTATAAAAGAAACTTCCTGAAAGCTTATGGAATTTATTTCTTAATATCATTTGGGGTTAGCTTAATATTAAGTTTAATATTAACATTTGCAGGTATTGTATAATACATTATATAAAAACACAAAATAGCTATTGGTACATAGGTATCAATAGCTATTTTACTATATTATAAACAGATTACAACATTATTTGATACATTATATTAAATAGTAAATAAATTTTATATTTAAAAATTTTTAAGGAAATGATAGCATGTCAGAAAAAATATATATAAGAAAATTAATAGACGAATACAAAATAAAGTATAATAGTACATTCAACTTTATTTATTTGATAGACGTAGCGATACTTAAGGGTGTATACTTAGCTATTGGAGGGACAAAGGGCATACCTTTAAATCCTAATATGACAACATTAGTAACTACAACTAGACAAATATATGAGTATAGAATAAAATCACTAACATGCAAGAATGACACCAAGCTAAAGTTAACTAGATTAATACAAAGAGAGCTAGCTGAATATGATATTAGAATTGAAGTAGATTTAGATAATGTAGAGTGTGTAGCAACAATAATATCCACAATTACAAGCTTAAAAAGTGATATAATAAATATTGATACACTTTATACAGAAATAACAAACATATTAGCATTAGTAGAAAGGCAGGAGTTTAAATGAGTAATTATTATAATATTGGAGCTAGATATGAGATAGTAGGAAGAGTAACACAAGGAACTACTGTTGTAGCATATGTATTATATGATAAAATATCAGGTGCAAGCGCTCAGATGGAAAAGAGCATAGTAGAACAATTAGCATTAAATAAGCAGATATATAATTGCACAGCACAAGTATATAACAACATAGTAAATTTAAAAGGTATAAACTGTAAATTAAGTAAACTACCTAGATATGATGTACAAGGCAATAAAATTATAGATGACGTAAAAAATAAAAAGAAAGTAGTGGCTGATTTAAAGTTAGTTGGCAAAATACCTTGTGGTAGAGTTATATCTGATTATGTAGTTGTATCAGTAAACAATCCTACTAAACTTATGAAAATACCTAGGGATACAGTAATTAAATTAGCTAAAGAAGGTAGATTTGTTAATGCTAAATCTCAGATGAATGGTGATGAAATAATGCTAAGGGGTGTGGCTGGCGTTAATCTATCTCAATTAAGAACATATCAAATGTAGGAGAATAAAATGAAAAATGTAGAAATATTTCTTATAGGTAAATATGAATACAATAGTAAAATAGGTACTTGGGCATATTATTTGAATTATAAGAAAGCAGTTATTAAAAGATGTGGTCAAATTAACAATGGAGGTTCACATGTTAGAGTTGCATTATATGCATTATATAGAGCACTTGAGCATATAACTGAACCATGTAACATAATAATACATAGTAAATCACCATTAGGATTTAAGTATCCTAAAAAATCATCTAATAAAGACTTACTTATAAAAATACAAACAACTATAAATAAAGCTGGACATATAGTACATTTTGACACTACAGATGATTATGGTAGAGTAGACATTTGGGAACAGGTGTATGGCACACCTATAAATAAGGGTAAAGTGCAGAGGGATGTTAAATCAAAACCAGATATAGATGGTAGAAAGACACCTAATGATGTATTTAATACAAATAAAAAAGAGGAAGATTATGACAAAATAGTAGAAGAGCAAGCAATGAAATCAAAAGACTGGAGAGAAATGTATAGTGACTTGATGGGACCATCTCAAGGCACATGGATACCTGGTAGTGGTGGATATTAGAATTAGGAGGATACAAAGATGGTAATTAAAGAATATGGATTTGACTTAAAAGATTTGTTTATATTAATGATAAAACTCATAAGAGAAAACAAAGTAGCAGATATAGCATTATTAAATACTAAGTGTATGAAATCATTGTCTACATTTAATAATGTAAATGAAATGTTAGATTACGCTAATAGTACATACTGTGATAGTATTATAATCAAGAAAAACGGAGCAAAAGCATACACAGAACAAATATATTTACATAAATTTAACGGATTTAAACTTAATCAAAAATCAGTACTTATTTACTTAAAAACAATGAAACCAAATGGAAAATGGGAAACACAATCAATTAGATTCTAGGAGAACTCGATATGTTAAATCAATTCGCATGGAATGATGCAATAGCACATATGAATAAAGTCAATAGCTTAAAATCACTAATGTCTAAACTATATCCAATGTGGGCAGCTACAGGTGATGTAAAAGCATGCATAATGTATTCAACATGTAATAGTGTAGGATTCAGCGAGTTTGCAACTTTAGAACAATTAAAACACTATATAGAAACAATACATATAGATATGATTTACATTAAGACATCATATGGAGAATGGCAGATATACTTAGACAAGTATGATACGTACAGATTTGAAGATAGAAAAGGCTACAAACTACTGAAGATAATCAGATTCGATAAAGAAATAGATATTAAGATATAAGAAGGAATACAATGTAATGAATCAAATTGGAACACTAAGTGAAAAATCAGTACACAGTACAATAAAAGATTACATAGAGCCAAACAAAGAGTATCAAGAAGTAAAAGTAGGAAACTATATAGCTTATATTAAGAAAGACAACTTAATATACGAAATACAAACCCAGCAATTTAAAAACTTGCTGGGTAAAATT
>JAGALE010000190.1 GCA_017625335.1 Lachnospiraceae bacterium | reverse complement strand
TGAAATTTTTAAAAACAGAAGATGTAATATATAATCAAGGGAAAGAGCATATTGCAAGTAATTTATCAATATTAGATGTATTGATGCATAATTCAGTGGATAAAATAAGTGAATATTTGCATTCATATAATTTGATTACAGAAAGATAACGTGATTTTGGGAGAATTTAAAAGAAAAAATCCTCTAAATGCACTGTTATCAAAGAAATAGAGATAGGCTAGTTTGATGATATCATTAAACTAGCCTATCTCTATTTTTGGAATCAAGACTGGACTTTTTATTACATTACATAAACATAAAGCTGACCAGGAATAATGCTTTGCTCATAGTAGCGCAAATAAATTTTGTTTGATGAAAGGTTAGGTAATGTTTCTGTTACAAACAAAATTAAGGCGTCTAAAGGATTTTCTATAGTAAACACTTGTACATCCCCTGAAAGGGTGGATTCAAAATCATCCTTTTTAGCAATTACTCTTGCCAAATCTTTTGTATCCATAGAAAGATAGTTGTTTAGTATTCCTAGTAGGGTTGATTTTGATATATCATCATCTAGAGAATTATATAGTTTGATATAATCCATTAGATGTCCTTTAAGGAATTTTGTAATATCTCTAGAGTATATATTACCTTCTATATCTTCCTTAGGCCATTTTCCTGTATTAATCAGCAGTGTAAATAGTGCATTTGCATAGTCATAATTGTTTAGCTCTTGAAAATGGAAGGAGGATTTTAACTTATTGGCTAAAGTTCTAGGTGATGTACCATCTATGTAATTTGCCAAGCAATTAAAACGGTAGTCTGTGGCATCCTTTATATATATATAGGTATTGTTATATCTTTGCTTTGCTAATATTGAGCTTGTGGTATCGATTATAGCTTTTGCCCTGTTTTCCCAGAGGTGAAGTGTGATTGCCTTTTGGTAGCCATTTTTGGATATGGAGCTAGCGAGTTGATTGTTTGATAACAATGCTTTTACATTTGCTGCCATAGTTTACATATCATCCATTTGGAAGAAGACAATTTCTTCCCCGTGGTTAAAGCTTTCCGATAAGTAGGTATTAATCTCCGAGAGACAAATTGCGCCACATAGCATTGATGAAAATACTCTTTCATGGGAGCCATCTCTAAAAAGTGGGAGAGGATTAATAACTATCTTTGAATCACTCATAACTGAAAGCACTTCTTCGTAAGGGATATTTCCGTGTAGAATAAGATTATTAGGATTCTTACATGGGTCCTTATCCCATCCGTTTCCAAAAACATCTACTACTATACCAGAAGATGTAAGCGCATATAGGATTTTGGTTCGATTGTATGCTCTGATATATGGGTCTATAAAGGCTAGTGTATTAATGAGATCTGTACACATTTTTTTTGGTAGTTGAAGCCCTCTTGCTTTTAGTTCTATGTCGAAAAGCTCCTCGTAGGACTGAGGAGAGCCAGCCTTTAATTGTGATGTTATAGATAAAACGATAGATTTGTCTGGCTCTGGTAGTGAGTCGATTTTTCTTTCGTAATCACCCAAATCACCATAAGTTCCCATAAGACAAACTTGATATTTTCGGTTTTCGAAGGATACAGGTTCTTTTGAAGGAATGTTTCCACCATGGGGAATGAAACAGCTATGCTCAATGTTTTGGTAATACTTTTTTATGTATTCAACATGTTTTCTGTCAACACAGGAAACCACGTGATTATTACATTTTGCTAACATACGCCAATGGTGATGATATGGGTGGTCCACTAGAAATGTCCAAAATATGCTGTTTGGATTTTTAAAAAGCATTTCTTGAGCCCCAAGAAGCATTCCGTTAAATGATAAAACTAAATCGTATTCCTTTGACATTGTTGCAATATTATCAGGATTGTCATCACCTAGGATGGCGTCAAAATAATCTACTGATAGACCATAGTGGCTAAAGCCCTTGACAAGAGCATCAGCAAAGTCGCGCATTACACCATATTGGGCGCTACCTTTAATTATTAATATGTTTTTTAACTCCATATAATTCTCCTTATATTTTGGAATCTATATCCCCTCTACAAACTTATCTCTAGCATCTCCTCTAGCCTTGCATCATAGCTATGAAATTCCTTAACCTTCTCATAACCATTCCTTGCTATCTGAATTCTTTCCTCCTCATGCTCTAGGTAGTACTCTATCTTCATGAGCAAATCTGGAATACTGTCATAAAGAACAATATCTTCCCCTGGCACAAATAGCTCTGCAAGCTCTGGCTGGTAGTTTGATATAAGGAATCCACCAGCGCCCATAATATCAAAAACTCTAAGAGGTATGCCTGATTTAAAAGGTCTGTTGGTCATGCTAAGATTAATTTTGCTACATTTAAAGATTCTAGGCTGCATGCGATTTGAATCTGCGCCACCTCGGTTGTTGATCTTTGGTAGCATAGATGTGTCGCTTAGGGTGTAAAGATCCATGTTGAAGTTTTCACTGATGGCTCTAAGAGTTCTAATTCTATCCTGTTCGGTGCATTTTTCTCCAATATACAAATCAGCTACGATTCCCTTTACGTCCTCTATGTAATCCTCCCCTAATGGAACCCAGCCCACATATTTTTTAAAATCACTGGCCCACTCATCGCTGAT
Source organism: Lachnospiraceae bacterium (assembly GCA_017625335.1). Classification (GTDB taxonomy): domain Bacteria; phylum Bacillota; class Clostridia; order Lachnospirales; family Lachnospiraceae; genus Coprococcus_C. Next base: position 745 of record JAGALE010000190.1, on the reverse strand, counting down.
GGAATCTTCTATAAAGTTATAACCATATACATTTAGCTGAGCGTCAACCAAGCCCTTAACATAGCCCTGCATATAGTCTGGCAAATCCTTTTCAACCGAGTTATATCTGCATTTTTCGGAATAAAGAGAACCTATAAATGAAATGTCACAATCGTATTCCTTATGGTCGGCAGGGGTTATCTTCACACTATCCCAGGTTGCTAGGTCGCAGGCCATAGGCATATGAAATATATTATTTGGATTCATCGGTGCAAATTTAGCCGCCTGAAGTCTATCTAACACAAATATTCTGTTGGTAGGATAAGCTATAGTTTCTGAATAAAGCTGGAAGCTTGGACAGTCCACAGTCCATGAGATATAAGGCAATTTAAAAACCTTACATACTCTGGCGACTATAGGCTGGAAATTAACTGAGAAAACACAATTAACTCCTGGATTTGCTTGTATGCAGTCAGCTAAAGACTTTAGGTATTCTTTGTCATAATCTACGCTATTAAATAATCTGTAAAAATCCACAATATCATGCTTAAGTCTCTTAAATGCGTTCATTATTCCGTCTTCACAGATGCTTCCCCAACGGCAATATATAATTTTCATATAATAATCCTCGTATTATATAGTAGTAGTGTTTATAGACCCTCTCCAAGGTCTGTATGCTATACTGTTTAAGATGCTGTGGATTAGTTTAATTCTCCTACCACTTGATGGTTCCAGAAAGGCTCTAACCACAGTCTCTTTGTACAGT
>JAGALE010000189.1 GCA_017625335.1 Lachnospiraceae bacterium | reverse complement strand
TAATGTGAGTGAACTTGTTGAATTAAAAACATTTCACTGTCATGGAAATAAATTATCTCATTTGGAATTAGGAAAACTTACAAAATTAATCACATTAGAATGTAGAGAAAACAACTTAAAATCTCTTGATGTAAGTAATTGTACAAACCTACAAATCTTGGAATGTGGAAACAATGAGATATATTCTTTGGACTTGAGTAATAATTTAGCATTAGACTCCTTGCAATGTTATGGGAATAAGTTAAGCAAGTTAGATGTAAGTAATAATTCAGAATTAACGACATTGGTTTGCGGTGGAAATCAGCTTAAGGAGTTAGATGTAAGTAATAATTTGGAATTAAGAACCTTATGGTGTGAAGCAAATCAATTAACACAACTTGATATAAGTAATAATACTAAGTTAAATAGTTTATCTTGTATATTAAATAATATAGAGGTGATAAATGTAAGTAATAACGATTTCGAACCGGAAAGTATAATGCAAGTAGACTCCACTGTAATAGTAGTAAAAAAGAGTGTAGAAACTATTAATCTAGATAAAATACAAGCAAGCATAGAGAAAGATAAAACTTTACAGCTTGCCGCAAACGTTGTACCTGTAGATGCTGACCTGACTACCCTTAAGTGGTCAAGTAGTAACCCTTCTATTGCTATGGTCGATGCAAATGGTTTAGTTACAGCAAAATCGGCAGGAGTGGCAACCATAACTGCTACAGCAGCGGATATGAGTGGAGTTACAGCAAATTGCTCTATCACAGTAACGATTAGTAAAACAGATGATGAGGATACAGGCTCCACAGGGGACAACACAGACTCCACAGGTGGTAACACAGGCTCAGCCGGTGGAAACACTAGCGATACTGGCTCAGCCGGTGGAAGTACAGGAAACACAGGAAATACAGGAAATACCGGAAATACCGACAATACAGGAAGTACTAGTGGAAATGGTTCTGACTCAGGAGTATCAGATACTAAAGTCTATCCTGCAGTGAATGTTTCTTATCGTACCCATATTCAGACCTATGGTTGGGAAGGTGATTCAGAGGATTTAACTACATGGAAGTTAAATGGTAAGATGAGTGGTACATCAGGTGAGAGCAAGAGACTTGAGGGAATTAATATTGTAGTAGATAGCGCAGACGCAGATGAGGATGTTGATCTAGGAATTGTTTACACAACTCATTGTCAAAACTATGGTTGGTTACCTTGGTCAGCAAACGGTGATATGAATGGTACTGAGGGTGAGTCAAAGCGACTTGAGGCTATTATGATTAAGCTTACAGGAGCAGATGCTGAGCATTACGATGTGCATTACAGAGTACACGCACAGAACTTTGGCTGGCTTGATTGGGCAAGTAATGGTGAACCGGCAGGAACAGCAGGCTATTCAAAGCGACTTGAGGGTATTCAGATAGTTGTTACTAAGAAGGATGAGGATTTTAATCATAATATGGGAGATATTGAGTCTGCAGAAGCCACTGCATTTGTAGCTAAAGAGGGTGAGTCGCCTATAGTTAACTATCCTTCAACCAGTAATGTAAATCCTGTAGTTCCGGGTGCTGCTACTCCAAATGTGGCATATAGAACTCATGTACAGAACTATGGTTGGCAGGGCTGGAAATATAACGGTCAGATGTCAGGTACTTCAGGAGAATCAAAGAGACTTGAAGGAATCAATATTAACCTTACTAACAAGGATTATGCTGGTGGAATAGCATATACAACCCATGTGCAGACTTATGGCTGGCAGGGTGACGAAAATGATTCATCCAAGTGGATGACTAATGGTAAAATGAGCGGAACCTCAGGTGAGTCAAAGCGACTTGAGGCTATCAAGATAAAGCTTACCGGAGAGATGGCAGAGCACTATGATATATACTATAGAGTTCATGCACAGTCCTATGGTTGGCTTGGATGGGCAAAGAATGGAGAACCGGCAGGAACAGCAGGTTATTCAAAGCGACTTGAAGGAATACAGATACTCTTGGTTAAGAAGGGAGAGACTGCTCCTACTAACCATGGAAATATTGATTCTGTAAGTCAGGATGCCTATATTGAAAAGTAATACAAAACAAATTATATAAAATAAGAATACAAAACCACCTGCCATAAAGTTTTTTACTCTAAAGCAGGTGGTTTTTGTTATGAAAATATATGCAAATTTAAGATATGTACTGAATAGTACGGAATGAATAAAATAACTGAAATTTATTCAAAGTATCCTGTATAATCAACCTTGTACTTTCCATTAGGGAAAAGGTGATGGTACAAGTCTATAAAGTAATCGTCAGTCATGCTTGCTATAAAGTCCATCACTATATCGTCAGGAGAACTACTTGTATATTCGTCCATAAACTCTTCTATTGGCTGATAATGTGAATACTGATTTGCTTGTCTAATAAAATCTATATGATGCTTATAGAGAATGGAGTCTTTGCTTAGGCTTTTTGCCTGAGCTAAAAGCTCATTATAAAGCTGCTCAAACATAGGCTTAATATTATGCTCGTACAAATCCTCTCGCTTATCATCATTATAAATTAGTTCATAGTTTTCCTTTTTCGCTTTAGAAAATGCATCGTAGACTTCCTTGTCCATACTAAGATATGGTTTTCCGTAGCTGTTTTCTATGATGCTTACGGTCATATTGTTAATGATTTCAGCGTTGGTACTGCCTAGGCCTTCTGCTGAAAATGCATTGTGGCTATTAAGCAATCCAATCTTTATAGCGTCCTGTCTGTCCTTGCCTAAATAAGCTATTATATCACTTACTCTCATAACACAGGCCTCTAAGGTTGAAGGAATCTGTTTTTTGTTGGCGCTAGGATCCACATAACAGCTTTCAACTCTTTTATCAAAGTCGTCGAATGAATCAAGCTTAATAGGTCTATATTCCTGTTGCTCCATCTCGCCGTTATGACAGATTACTCCATCTAGGGTTTGAAGACTTATATTTCTTCTAATCAATTTATCTAACACTCTAACACTATGTACATTATGGTTAAATAGTCTGCCTGTGTTGGCATAATATAAATCATTTAAATACCTTTCGCCGGTGTGTCCGAAAGGCGTGTGACCTATATCGTGACCTAATGAAATAGCTTCAATTAAATCTAAATTTAAGCCCAAGGTCATACCGATTGTTCTCGCAATTCTTGATACATATTGAACATGAAGAGCACGCCTAGATATGTCGTCATTTTTAAAACATGAAAGCACCTGAGTTTTATCAGAGTATCTGTTATAGTAATTATTATGCATTATCTTTTCCACATCCATAACAAATGCCGGACGCCAAAGTCTTGGTGTATCATGACCTTCATATCTACGAATTATTTTTTCTTCATTAAAGGCATAGGGATTCTTAATATTGTGTTCCTTGTCATGGATTATTTGTTCTGATATTTCCTTAGATAAGGATTTGTAATTCGACACGTAAATACCTCCTTAGCGAAACTAAACATATGATAAATTATATCAAAGATGAGATATTTTATAAATAAAAATATTGTATTAGACAAAGTGTTTTTGGTTTAATATAATAAAGAGGTGTGATGCTATAAGAGAGGTTATGATGAGATTTAATATAAGGAAAGTGTTTGTATGAATGAATTTTCACGAAATATTACTAGAATTCTGACATGTATAATTTCATTATTAATTGCGTACCTAATTGTGGTAGTGGGAATTTTGGGTATAAAAAATAGAAGCAATTCAGCTGGCTCAAAGGGGGGTGGACAAATGGCTTCACCACAGCAGGCTACCCTTCTTGAGGCAACTGCGACAGATTCCTATGTTGGGGAAGTTTATGATAATGTAGCTGATGCTACAGCAACAGATGCAGCACTAGAGTTAAGCCTTAATTCCGCCACATTGGGTGAGAAAGTGACCATTTGGGAGGATAGACCAAAGCCTGAATTACCACAGCAATATTCCATAGAAATGGAACTTATATATCAGCATCCCGAGCTTCCTACCGGCTGTGAGTCGGTGGCTCTTACCATGCTGTTAAAGTACTATGGCTTTGATATAGAGAAAACGACTATCGCTAAGGATTACCTTGTATATTCCACAAATTTTGTGGAAGGGTATATGGGCAATCCATTTACCACTGCCGGTGCGGGAATATATTCACCGGGATTAACTAGATCTGCCAACAAGTTTTTGGATGCACAGGAGTCTGATTTAAATGCCAAAAATGTTACTGACAGCACTCCGGAGGAGTTATATAGATATGTGTCAGAGGACACTCCTGTGGTTATATGGAACACAGTATATTTTCTTCAAAATCAGCCTACAGGTCTAAAGGTGAAATGGGGCGAGAAAACCTATGAGTGGGATAGCTGTGAGCACTGTATGGTACTATCAGGCTATGATTTGGAGAGAAATGTGGTTATTGTTCATGATCCCATACAGGGGATTATAGAAAGAGATGCGGATGGCTTTTGGGAGAGATACGAAAGACTTGGAAGTATGGCTTTGATAATTAGATAGAGAGTCCTACAAAATAGAATAAATTCTGTTATAAGGACATATACAAAAGGGATTTGTTGCAGAATTTGGTGACAAATCCTTTTTTTCGTTAATTTATGTTTAATTTGTTTGGAAATTGTGATATTATTAACCTACTTGTAAAAAAAAGAGAGTGTGGAGGATTTATGGAAACAAATAAGAAAAGCAGAAATTCATTTTCCGGCTCCTTGGGATTCGTTCTTGCGGCAGCTGGTAGTGCAGTAGGCTTGGGTAATATATGGAGATTCCCTTATCTTGCTGCAAAGGATGGCGGAGGATTGTTCCTCGTTATCTATCTTGTATTGGTACTGACATTTGGTTATGCGCTTCTTACTACAGAGGTTGCTATTGGTCGTAAGACTAAGCAGAGCCCACTTACTGCTTATAGTGAGATTAAGAAAGGATGGAAGGGGCTTGGCTTACTTGCCAGCTTAGTGCCACTTCTTATTATGCCATATTACTGTGTTATCGGTGGATGGGTAATTAAGTATTTTGTAGCATTTTTAGGTGGAGAGGGTGTAGATGCAGCCCAGGATGGATATTTTACTGGCTTTATTACTCAGGAGGTTTGGCCACTTGTATTCTTTGCAATATTCTTAGGAGCGTGTGCGTTCATAGTATTTAGAGGAGTTAATAAGGGTATTGAGTCAGCGTCTAAGATAATTATGCCTATATTGTTAATATTGGTAGTGGGTATATCAGTGTTTTCTATAGCACTTAGCCATACAGATGCATCTGGTGTGACAAGAACTGGTTTAGAGGGGCTTAAGGTATATGTTATACCTAATCTTGAAGGACTTACTGTGAGTGGTTTCTTTACGGTTTTAGTTGATGCTATGAATCAGCTGTTCTTCAGTATATCAGTTGCTATGGGTATTATGGTTGCTTATGGTTCTTATGTTAAGGATGATGCAAATCTTGGAAAATCAATTAATCAGATTGAACTTTGTGATACTGCAGTAGCGGTACTTGCGGGAGTTATGATTGTTCCTGCGGTTTATACATTTATGGGAACAGAGGGTATGCAGGCTTCTGGACCATCGCTTATGTTTGTAACACTTCCTAAGGTTTTTGAAGCTATGGGACCTGCAGGTTACCTTATTGGTTCTGCCTTCTTTGCTATGGTGCTTTTTGCTGCTCTTACAAGTGCAGTATCAGTTATGGAAGCAGTTGTATCAAGTTTGATGGATCAGTTCCATATCTCAAGATTTAAGGCGTGTGTTATCGAGACTATAATAGCTGTAATTGGCGGTGTATTTGTATGTCTTGGATATAATAAGCTTTACTTCGAGCTTAAGCTTCCAAATGGTGCAGTAGGTCAGGTTCTGGATGTGCTTGATTATTTGAGTAATTCAGTTATGATGCCACTTGTAGCCTTATTCACTTGTATCCTTATCGGTTGGATTGCAAAGCCACAGTTTATTATAGATGAGGTTGAGAAGAATGGTGAGAGAATGGGTAGAAAGGTGCTTTATACAGTTATGATTAAGTTCCTAGCTCCGGTATTCATGGTTATTCTTCTTCTTAAGGCATTTGGATTAATGTAATTGACAAAAGCTAGTAAGATGCCAATTTCTAGGAGATACTAGACTAATATACTTGGTTTTCCTTTGTTAAAATCCATATAACAAAGGAAAACCAAGTTATTTTTTTAATTTTTGTTTAAAATGTGGGAAACAAGTTTAAAATATTGACTTAAGTTATTTGTTTGCTAAAATAATCAAAGAAGTTAGTTGGGCTTGACTCCCTAATTTTGAAAATGCTATCCATTTTCTTTAAGCCCGACGGACAATATAATCAGCATATGAAAAGAAGAGGAGCTTGCAAGGGCTCCTCTTTTTTGGCGCGTTGTAGTTTAATTTTCTCTTGAAATCTAAGCATACAAGTATTATTATCTACACATTAGGGAGTTTAAAGAAGGAGAATAAGAATATGGAGAAAAGAGAGTTAGTTTATTATAAGCTTGACGATATAGACGCACAGATTTTAACTATACTTCAGGATAACGCAAGAACATCCCTTAAGGATATTGCGGAGAAGGTGTTTATGTCTCCTACAGCGGTAGGCGCAAGAATTGACAGAATGCTGGAGGAGGGAGTTCTTGAGGGGTTTACAACAAGGATTAATCCGGAGGCTATGGCCCATAATATAAAGGCATTTATAAACCTTCAGATAGAGCCTGATAGAAAGGCAGAGTTTGCTGAATATATAGAAGGAGTATTAAATGTAGTAGAGTGTAACTCCGTAACAGGAGATTATTCTATGCTGATAGAGGTAAGATTTCCAACAACGCATGAGCTTGACCAGTTTATAGGGGAACTTCAGCATTTTGGAAAGACCAAGACACAGATTGTATTTTCTACGTTAGTTAAGCATAGGTGTAAGTATTGGCGGGAAATGTAATTTTTATTTTTTAGTTCTTTACAACACTAAAGTGCTGTAATATAATAAAAGCCAATGGTTTTTTAACCATAATATAATTTCTATAGGGAGGAAATTAAAATGTCATATGTTGATGAGATTTACGAAAGAGTAGTAGCTAAGAATCCTGGTGAGGCTGAGTTCCATCAGGCAGTTAAGGAAGTTTTAGACTCATTAAAGCTTGTTATCGATGCTAATGAGGCTGAGTACCGTAAGATTTCTCTTCTTGAGAGACTTGTGGAGCCAGAGAGAATCATTTCTTTCAAGGTACCTTGGGTAGATGACAATGGTGTTATCCAGGTTAACAAGGCTTACAGAGTACAGTTTAATTCTGCTATTGGACCATACAAGGGAGGTATGAGATTCCATCCATCAGTTAACCAGTCAATCTTAAAGTTCCTTGGATTTGAGCAGATTTTCAAGAACTCACTTACAGGCCTTCCAATCGGCGGTGGTAAGGGTGGTTCTGACTTTGATCCTAAGGGTAAGTCAGACAGAGAGGTTATGGCATTCTGTCAGAGCCTTATGACTGAACTTTGCAAGTACATTGGAGCTGACACTGATGTTCCAGCTGGTGATATCGGAGTAGGTGCTCGAGAGATTGGTTATATGTACGGTCAGTACAAGAGAATCAGAGACCTCTACGAGGGAGTTCTTACAGGTAAGGGACTTACTTGGGGTGGTTCACTTGTTCGTACACAGGCTACAGGCTATGGTCTTGTATATATTGTAAATGAGATGTTAAAGGATCTTGGTAAGTCATTTGAGGGACAGACAGTTCTTGTATCAGGATCAGGTAACGTTGCTATATATGCTACTGAGAAGGCTCAGCAGCTTGGTGCAAAGGTTGTTGCACTTTCAGATTCAAACGGATATGTATATGATCCAGACGGAATTAAGCTTGATATCGTTAAGGAGATTAAGGAAGTTCGTCGTGGAAGAATTAAAGAGTACGTAGACGCAGTTCCAACTGCTAAATATACTGAGGGTAAGGGTATCTGGACTATTCCTTGTGATATCGCTCTTCCATGTGCTACTCAGAACGAGCTTAACCTTGAGGATGCTAAGGCTCTTAAGGCTAACGGATGCTTCCTTGTAGCAGAGGGTGCTAACATGCCTTCAACTAGAGAGGCTACTGATTTCTATCTTGAGAGTGGTATATGCTTCATGCCTGGTAAGGCTGCTAATGCAGGTGGTGTTGCTACATCAGCACTTGAGATGACTCAGAACTCTATGAGACTTTCTTGGTCATTCGAAGAGGTAGATGAGAAGCTTCAGGGTATCATGAAAGGTATCTATGCTAAGGTTTCAGATGCTGCTAAGCGTTATGGCGTAGAGGGCAACTTCGTAGCTGGTGCTAACATTGCTGGTTTTGAGAAGGTTGCTGAGGCTATGAAGGCTCAGGGAGCTGTATTATAATCAAGTTTATAATATAAGATTGATGGCGAAAGTCCTGTAAACTTTGTGTTTGCAGGACTTTTTTTATGTCACTTTGCACATTCTTTGTTGTAATTCACACCATAAAAAAAGTATTTCACGCCATATATATTTTTTTGTAAAAAAAACAGTCGATATAATAAATAGCATAATTGATAAAATAAGACAGCGAAAGGAAGTTGGGGATATGAAGATAGCAGTTTGTGATGATGATAAAGTAACTAGAGAGCAAATAGTTACTTTGATTGGAAAGCAAGCTTGCGGATTTGAAATTACTATGTTTGATGCCGGGAAGAATATGTTGGCATCTAATGAGTATTTTGATATTTATTTTCTTGATGTTGAGATGAACGATGTGTCTGGAATAGATGTTGCAAAAGATATAAGAAGAAAACAGGAGAATAATGGCGTTGAAAAAAGTATTATAATTTTTGTGACAGGACATAGAGAATATATGGAAGCAGCTTTTGATGTAAATGCGTTTCATTATTTGGTAAAACCTATTGATGAAAAAAAGTTTTCAGGTGTGTTCAAACGTGCAATAAAGGAAACGGCAATGAGGGAAAAAGTAGGAAAGCTTTCAGTAATTGTAAAATGCAATGGAATGCAGAGAAAAATATTTTTAAAGGACATTTTTTATATTGAGAGCAATAACAAAAAGGTTGTATTTCATACAAAAGAAGGAAAACTTGAAGCATACGGTAAAATGGATGACTGGGAAAGTGAGCTTGGAGATACATTTTATCGAAGTCACAGAGGTTTTTTGGTTAATATGGAAAAAATAACAGCGTATAGTACAGATACTATTGATATTGTTAATGGAGATTCGGTAATTCTTGCAAAAAAGAAGCATACAGATTTTGTGAAAACGTATATGAACTATGCAAAAAGTGGAGGCGTTGTGAATGTATGATTAATTTTTCTGCCTTTTTGTACATTATAAATAGTATCTTGGGAAGTGTGTATGTAGGAAAGTTTCTTAAGAATAAGTATGATAAAAGAGTAACGATTATAGTATGGTGCTTGTTGCATTTTATAACACAATTTGTTTTGTTTGAAGTAGTTCAGAAAATATATGTTTTTAATGATTTAACCAAAATGTCTATTAATATTTTTTTATTGTTAATTATTCAGAAAATTTTTTATTACAAAGATACAACAAGACATGTATTTGTTTGCTTTAGTTTTATGGCAGGAAAAGAACTCGTAAAATATATTGCCAGTGTTTTGAATAATGTGATTGGAATTTCTTTGGGAAATGTTGTGTATAAACTTGTTATGGAAGGAAAAATAGCGACTGAAACTGATGTAGAGGTTGCTACAAATATTATGTTTCTCATAGCTATGGTTATTAGTTGTTGTGCATATGCTTTGGTATTGTGGGTGTATTTGATGCTTATTGATAAAAATTATGTTAGAAAAGAGTATGTGCTACAGACTCATGAGAGCGGTTTTTTGATACTTCCTAGCATTACAGCCATTTGTATTTCAATAACAATGAAAATGCTAGTTGTATCGGTTGAAGATGGAATAACCACTATAGTATATAATGTTGTACCTTATACCATGTTTTGGATTCCTATTATATGTCTATTGCTGTTAGGTGCTATTATAGCAAATGTAAAATTATTTCAAAATGTAGTGCAATATCATGATGAGAATATAAAAAACTCTTTGTTGGAAAATCAAATTATACAGATGCAAAAAGAGGTTGAGGAAATTCAGGACATATATTCAGATATGCATGGCTTAAGACATGATTTGAGAGGTCATATCAATAATATTATACACTATGTGAAAAAGTTTGATGATGAAGAAAATGAGGAGTTGCATAAGTATATTGATAATATGCAGAAAACAGTAGAACGACTTGATTTTGGTTATCAAAGTGGAAATCCGATTACGGACATTATTATTCATCAGAAAAAACAGGAAGCACAAAAGGTTGGTGTAAGATTTGATGTTAATTTTAATTATCCCAAGAAACTTCAGATAAATGCTTATGATATTGGTATTATCTTGAATAATGCATTAGAAAATGCAATTGAAGCTTGTGCACCATTGAAAGACAACAAATATGTTTCTTTATATTCTTACATGAAAGGAAATATATTTTTTGTAGAAGTTGAAAATACTTTTCAAAAAGAAATTAAAATCAATAAGGAAAATGGATTGCCAGAGACTAGTAAAGAGAATAAAAAGCTTCATGGAGTGGGAATTCAAAATATTAGAAGATGTGCCAAGAAGTATAACGGTGATATAGATATTGCCATTGATGCATCTGAATCCAACCAGAAAGTATTTAATCTCACTATAATGTTAAATGGAAAAACTGTTAGAGTATAAGTTTACAGGTTTTTCACACCTTAAATGAAGTGGTTCGCTCCTTTTATATAATAGAACAATTTTATTACTCCGATATGATAAGTAATTGATATTAAGGAGGTGCTATGTATGATTAATATAGGAAAACACATGGAGATTGTAAATTACTATAAACCACAGCTTCCAAATAAGAAAATGAAAGATGTTGGATGCAATGAAAAGACACCAGAAGCAGATGGTGTGACTGTATGTATTTCGATAGAGGGTAGAAACAATCAAGAAGCTATGACAGAAGAAGTAGAAGAACTGGAAAAAATCGAAGAAGAGAAAATTCCCGAAAAAGAGACTGAATCGGTAAGTAGAAGTATAGGGGTAAATGCAGGCAAGCTTGCACGAAAAATTGCGGCGGCAAAAACAACAAGTCAGCTTCGCATGGTTATTGCAGAAATAAAGAATGATATGCAGGAAGTTAAAGCTGGCTTGGAGAGTGGTATGTGTGATGAGACAGAACTAAAGAAGGTGGAAAATCTTATGGCAATGGCACAAAATAAAATGGGACAGGTTGAAGATAGGGAACCTACAGCGGAAGAAGAAAATGCTTTTGCGTTAGCATCATTAATGTAGGTCAAGATGAAAAAAGGAGGTAACGCTATGAGAATAACAACACAAATGTTAAATGCACAAGCTATGAAGGCAGGCATGCCTATAAAACATTCTACACTTTTGGATTATGTGAAAAAAGATAAAATGAACAGTCCGCTATATGAGGCTTTAAATAATAATAAGCTCGCAACTGTAAATTCGGTAAAAAAGGGAAGCTATGAAAAACTTGATAAGGTTGCGGATAAGCTTAATAAATCATCAAAGGTATTACAGGGGAATGATGAAAAAGATATTTTTGAACAGGCGAAAATAAGTGGTGATGGTTCAAAAGTATATGAAAG
>JAGALE010000188.1 GCA_017625335.1 Lachnospiraceae bacterium | reverse complement strand
CATTCACTGCCGACAAAGTATATTCTACAAAAAAGCTAATAACCAAACATATTGAAGCTACAGAAACATACTTTGTAATTATACATAATCCAAAGAATACTAATGCAGCACTGATTACTAAAATTGGATCTAAAAATCCACATATAACACCACCGGTAGCTGCAATTCCTTTTCCACCTCTAAACTTTAGATAAAACGGAAAGTTATGTCCAAGAATTGTTCCAAAGCCTGCGTATGCAATATATAAATATACATCTTCAGGACAAATCTGATTAAAAATAAGTCTTGCTACTACAGCGGCAAAAAAGCCCTTAAGTAAATCTCCAAAGAATACAATTATACCAGCTTTTTTACCAAGTACTCTAAGTGCATTAGTGGTTCCTGCATTGCCACTTCCATGTTCTCTTATATCTATTCCATGCATTCTTCCATAGATATATGATGTTTGAATCATACCAAAGCAATATCCACCGAGCAAACATAGTATTCTATATATTATTGTCATTTTTCTTTCCTCTCACGTATAATAAATTTAAGTGGTGTTCCTCTAAAGCCAAAAGCTTCTCGTATTTTATTCTCTATATATCTGGTATACGAAAAATGCATAAGCTCTCTGTCATTTACAAATATTACAAAGGTTGGTGGTTTAACAGAAACCTGAGTAATGTAGTAAAGTCTAAGTCTTTTACCTTTATCTGAAGGTGGCTGATTTAAAGCAACCGCCTCTGCCATAATCTCATTCAATACACCTGTTGCTATTCGAAGTGAATGATTTTCTATAACAGCGTCTATTGTTTCGAAAAGCTTAGGGAGTCTCTGTCCTGTTTTAGCTGAAACAAAAAGAATCTCTGCATAAGGCATATATGCAAATTCTTCACGAATCTTATTAGTAAACTTATATACTGATTTATCATTTTTCTCCTCAAGGGCATCCCATTTATTAACAACAATTATCATACCCTTGCCTCGCTCATGAGCTATACCGGCAATCTTAGTATCCTGATCTGTGATACCTTCTGTGGCATCAATAACAAGAACAGCTACGTTACATCTTTCTACAGCAGAAACAGTTCGTATTATACTATATCTCTCTATTTCTTCTTTAATCTTATTCTTCTTTCTAAGTCCGGCTGTATCTATAAAAACATACTCAGTACCATTTCTAGTAATTGTAGTGTCTATTGCATCTCTAGTTGTGCCGGCAATATCAGATACAATTACTCTATCTTCTCCTAAAAGCTTATTAATTATAGAAGATTTACCTGCATTAGGCTTACCAATTATGGCAACTCTAGGTCTTTCATCCTCTATCTCCTCCGTTGCTGAAGCATCGAAATACTTAACAACCTCATCAAGCATATCTCCAAGACCAAGCTGTGAAGCAGCAGAAACAGGTATAGGATCACCTATACCAAGATTATAAAACTCATATACATCTGGCATGAATTTTTCAAAGCTATCTACCTTGTTAACAACGAGAACAACCGGCTTACCTGAACGACGAAGCATATCTGCAACCTTTCCGTCAGCGTCTACAAGTCCCTGTCTAACATCAGTTATAAACATTATAACATCAGCCGTAGATATAGCTATCTCCGCCTGTTCTCTCATGCTTTTTAAAATAATATCATTGCTCTCAGGCTCTATACCACCTGTATCAACAATTGTAAAATTATAATTTAACCAATTAACATCTGCGTAAATTCTATCTCTTGTAACACCAGGAGTATCCTGAACTATGGATATCTTATCTCCTGCAAGGGTATTAAATAGAGTTGATTTACCAACATTTGGTCTGCCTACTATGGCTACTACGGGTCTGCCCATAACTTAATTCTCCGTTTCAATTATCCTGTTAAATAAATCCATACCGCTAGATTGTACAACAACTACTTTAACTTGTAAAGCATTTTGAAGTTCTTCTAAAGTTACATCATCGAGGAAAATATCCTCATCACTTTTAAGTGTATTGCAAGGAAGTAATAATACATCCCCTAAGTCTTTATCCTTAAGCTGATTAATTATATCCTGACCGGTTAATAGTCCTGTAACAGTTATTTTTTCACCAAAATAATGATTAATAATAGGATATATTTCAAAATCAATATTTGGTGCAACTTTTTTTAATTTATCCTTAAGAAGAAGCTTACTTTCATATGCCAAAACACCTGTAATTGTAGAAATACGCTTTGAAACATTACAAGTACCACCATTATCTTCAAGATAGTAGTTTATTGCTTCATCAAACTCATCGAATAATAATCTATTCATTCCAACGCCATTTTCTAGCTGAATATATCCATCATAGTTATCTGCATCAGGAAAATCAATTCCTGCATTAATATACCATTCATCACTAGCATGAACAAAATGAATACCATGTTTTTCCAAAGCTAACTTCTGATATTTTTCAACTGTTTTAATTAAGTCAATGGCATCATCCTTATTAAAACTCTCCAAAGGATACAATCCTTCCCTATATTTTGTCAAACCAACAGGGACTATAGATAAGCTTTGCATGATAGGTGCATACTGAAGTAAATCTGAAAGTGTTTTATCAAGCTCATCTCCATCATTTAATCCTTTACATAGTACAATCTGGGCATTCATAGGAATTTTTGCATCATAAAGTCTTTTCATAATAGAATTAACTTTACCAGCAAATCTATTATTAAGCATTTTACATCTAAGCTCTTCATTTGTAGTATGTACAGATATATTAATTGGTGCAAGCTTATACTCTATTATTCTATCTATATCCTTGTCTTGAAGATTTGTAAATGTAACATAATTTCCCTGTAAAAAGGATAATCTTGTATCATCATCCTTGAAATAAATTGTATCACGCATTCCTGGTGGATTTTGATCTATAAAACAAAATACACATTTGTTATGACAGCTTTTATATTTGTCCATAAGAGAATCAGAAAAACATAATCCTAATTCTTCATCCTCATCTTTTTCTACCTCAAGAAGCCATTCTTCACCATCAGCCTTTTCTATTAATATCTCAAGATAATCATCCTCACAAAGATAGTGATAATCAAATATATCATTTATTTCCTTGTTATTAATAGCTAATAGCTTATCGCCCGTTTCAATTTCAAGCTCCCATCCTATGCTACCTTCTATAACAGATTCTATAATATGTTTTTTCATAGAATTATTCTCTTCTTTCTTATATTATTTCAGCATTATAACAGCTGCAAGATTACCTCTCATACCATTAGATGCTCTATGAGAGTATAAAACATCAGGATTACAGCAGGTACAAATATCAGGCATAGATATATTTCCTGATAATATCCCTGAATTTATCAAATTAAACCAACATGCTTTATGCAAATCAAGCTGATATTTACCATTACCCTTATTAAGCAGTATCTCATCAAGCTCGTTTAAAGTATAATTATTCATAAACTGTTTTGCAACATCTTCTGAAATCTCATAGCAATCCATACATATGGAAGGCCCAATGGCAACAATAATATCCTTTACTTCTGAACCATATTCTTTAATCATAGTATTTATCATGCAAGAAGCAATATTATTAACAGTACCCTTCCATCCTGAATGAGCAAGTCCAACAACCTTTTTAACTCTATCATAAAAATAAAGAGGAACGCAATCCGCATAAAAGGTTATTAGAGGAATATTAGATAAATTCGTAACAATACCATCTATTCCATTTATGTCGCTTTCTAATGTATATCCCTTTCCTTTATCCTTTGCACCAACAACATATATTTTCGTATCATGTACCTGATCAGAAAAAACAAGGTTCTCAGGATTATAACCTAATGCAGCACTAAATCTTTGATGATTTGTTATTACATTTTCTTTAGCATCTCCTCTTGAAAAGCTTAAATTCATGCTGTAAAGGTGTTCCTTACTAACGCCACCTAATCTTGTAGAAAATCCATGTATTATATCAGGAAATTCATCATAAGCTTTGTATTTAATTATTGGTATAATATCATTATTTCCTGATATATCAACCATATCAACATAGGTTGTTTTATGTAAAGGATCAATTAGTTTACCCTTATATTTTAAATCGAATTGAAACATACAAATAACCTCTTAATAATCGTTATAAAGTAAAAATTAATTTTCATATTAACTCTATTGATAAATAAAATACATTGTAATCTAATAAATAAAATCAAATGCATTCTCTATATGTGTTATTTCATCACCTAAAATACCAATAACATCAAATCTTATACTAGTATTTTCAGGTGAGATTTTATTACGATTCATATAAAATAAAGCAGCATGACATATCCTTTTTTGTTTTTGAATAGTAACAGCTTCCAAAGGATGTCCGCTTCCTCGGGTAGTTCTGTATTTTACCTCAATAAAGACAATAGTATTATCATCTCTGGCAATAATATCAATCTCCGCCTGCCTTACCTGAAAATTTCGTTCTATTATAAAATACTTTTTCTTCTCAAGGTAATTTACCGCAAGCTCTTCATAGTCAGTACCTGTTTTTCTCTTATTAAATTTTAAATTATTTTTGTTATTCAT
>JAGALE010000187.1 GCA_017625335.1 Lachnospiraceae bacterium | reverse complement strand
ACATAATCTATATCCATAAGAGAGCTTGTATTAATACTGTCTGTAATAGCCTTAATAACCTTAGCCGCATCTCTTTCACCATCCTCAATAAGCTTCTTACCCATGAAAATTGACTTACTGATAATAAGTGCTTCCTGTCTTATATTAGGACTAAGATATGTATTTCTAGAGCTCTTAGCAAGACCATCAGTCTCTCTAATTATAGGACATCCAACTATCTCAAGGTTCATATTAAGGTCAGTAACCATTCTCTTAATTACCGCAAGCTGCTGAGCATCCTTCTCTCCAAAATACGCCTTATCAGGTGTAACTATGTTAAAGAGCTTAGTTACAACTGTACAAACACCTCTAAAATGTCCTGGTCTTGAAAGTCCACACAAAGCTTCTGTAAGACCATTTACATCAACATAAGATGAAAAGCCCTCCTTGTACATCTCAGAAGGCTCCGGATGGAATATAAGATTTGCTCCTGCATTATTACAAAGCTTTGTATCTGCCTCTAAATCTCTAGGATAAGATGCTAAATCCTCCTTAGGACCGAACTGCATAGGATTTACAAATATACTCACTACAGTCATATCATTTTCAGCAACAGATCTTTTAATAAGGCTTTCATGGCCCTCATGAAGGTATCCCATGGTAGGCACAAAGCCTATGGTCTTTCCTTCATTTCTCCATGCTTTTACTGCAGCCTTAACCTCATCAACTGTTGTTACAACCTTTACATTCATTACTTCCTGCATATCTATTATCGTAGTTTTTCTCATATGGACTTATATAGAAAAACTACTCTCCCTTCCTAATATGTTTCATTATCAAACGCTCTATATCCTTAATCGTTATATCTAATACAGCTTCTCTATAACCTCATCATCTATTGCATAGGTATGCTCCTTAGCCGGATATGTGGCAGCCTTAACCTCTTCTACATAAGACTTGCAGGCTTCCTTCATAGCATCACCAACATTGGCAAACTGCTTCACAAACTTAGGAACATAATCAGAAAACATTCCCATCATATCAGCGTACACAAGAATCTGACCATCACAGCCCGCTCCTGCACCAATACCTATAGTAGGTATATCAAGCTTGTTAGTAACAAATGTAGCCAGCTTCTCAGGCACACACTCTAAAACAACTGCAAATGCTCCGGCCTCCTGAACTGCCATAGCATCCTCAATTAGCTTCTTAGCAGCCATCTCATCCTTGCCCTGCACCTTATAACCACCAAATGAATTGATAGACTGTGGAGTAAGGCCTATATGAGCCATAACAGGAATTCCTGCAGCAACTATAGCTTTAATCGCCGGTGCAACCTCTGTGCCACCCTCAAGCTTTACAGCATTAGCTCTTCCTTCCTTCATAAGTCTTCCTGCATTAACAACGGCATCATAGGCAGAGGTCTGATAAGACATAAATGGCATATCTATAACAACCATAGCCTCACTTGCTCCCCTTGCAACTGCCGCACCATGATGAATCATATCCTCCATGGTTACAGAAATTGTATCCTCATATCCAAGCATTACATTACCTAAAGAATCTCCTACCAATAATGCATCAACTCCTGTAGAGTCAATTAATTTCGCTGTTGAGTAGTCATAAGCGGTGAGCATAGTAAGCTTTTCACCCTTAAGCTTTCCATTAGCAAATGTAGTTACTGATTTTTTCATAGCATTTTCCTCCTAAATAAGCATATTTAAGGTTCCGCCAAATATTATTCTTATTTTAATATTCAAATCAAACCCGAAGCATAATATTCATTGTATATAAAGAATTAATACAACTTCATATTTAAACAATCTTTGATGTGAATACTACATTATATTCTATTGTTATATGAAAATATCTGACAGCCACCTTATGGGCTAAAAATAGGATGTATCCGATAGCAAAACCGCTATCCATACCGGAAATTAAGAATTAGACATATTATATTATTATAGCTTTCTTTAACCCGTTTCTTATTATTAAGAAATAACTTTGTAATCATTATGTATTGCTCCCTTTAGGATACAACCATAGTACATAAGAAGGATACAAAATCGCTAACTAATCACAATATTCTAATGTTATGAATTAAAATTTCAGGTATGGTTTCATCATGAATACCATCCGCATAGAATATAGCACGATTGTGGATATTTGTAAATAAAAAAGTTCCTTGGGTTTGAATTCTAATATAAACCCAAGAAACTTATATATTCTTACCGGCTATATAACCCTTAACGTAGGCCATAATACCTCTATATTTATTTTTCTCATATAATAAAGTTCCTATTATCCTTTTTGCAAGATATGAAGAATATTCATTAAACAATCCAAGCTTATATGTTCTTATCATATATCTCACATTACGAGCAGTATAATATTTCCTCTTAAGACTATAAGCAAACACTGTCTTCTCTCGACCAAAGACCTTGACCTTTATTATGTCATTACCTAACTCATGAAGAAAACCATATCTATTAATTCTAGCAATATTATATCCGGCAGCTCTTAATCTAAAGCAGAAATCATCATCCACCATATCTATAAAAAGCTTATTATTAAAGCCCTTAACAGCTCTCCATGCCTCTACAGATACAAGATTACCACTAGTTATACAGGTATCAACCAATGAATAATCCTGACTATACTGCACCTGGTCCGCCCCTCCTATAAACATATGATTCTTAAATTTTTTAGATATACCAGAAGAATTATGTTCAGTGTACTTTCGATCCTCTCTCAGGCAGCTTACAGATGCAAGCTTATGTACTTGATTAGATTCTATAAATTCCCTATACATACTTATAAGCTCAGGATAACACTCACTATCATCATCTAAAGTAAGAACCCAATTGGCACCTGATTTATAGGAATATTTCATAATCTGATTTAGAGCATATGCCACACCCTTATTTTCCGAATTCTCTATCAGTATTATATGATCCTCAAATTCAGATATCAAAGACTTAATAGAAGCTATATTATCAGAGCCATTATCAACCAATATAAGCCCACTTACCTGATTGACTACGGAGCTAATATTGTCCCTAAGCTTATTCATATCAGGATTGTATACAATTATTCCTGCAAAAATATTAAGCATATATAACCTTTCTCTTAAAAATGGAGCCACCCTTAAGGATGACTCCATATATCATTTCATTACTCTACACTATAGTTAGGTGCTTCCTTAGTAATCTGAATGTCATGTGGATGACTCTCTCTAAGTGATGCAGCTGAAATCTTAACAAACTCAGCCTTCTCATGAAGCTCCTCAATTGTTCTGGCACCACAGTAACCCATACCTGAGCGAAGACCACCAACTAACTGGAATACTGCATCCTCTACAGAGCCCTTATATGCAACTCGTCCCTCAACACCTTCTGGAACAAGCTTCTTAGCATTAGACTGGAAGTATCTGTCCTTACTACCACACTCCATAGCAGCAATTGAACCCATACCTCTATATACCTTGTACTTACGTCCCTGATAAAGCTCGAAATCTCCAGGGCTTTCATCAGTACCTGCAAATAAGCTACCCATCATACAAACATTAGCACCAGCCGCAAGAGCCTTAGTAATATCTCCTGAATACTTTATACCACCATCAGCGATAACAGGAATACCAGCAAGCTTAGCTGCCTCATATGCCTCCATAATAGCTGTAATCTGTGGAACACCGATACCAGCTACAACTCTTGTAGTACAGATAGATCCAGGTCCGATACCAATCTTAACAGCATCAACACCCATATCAATCATAGCCTGTGCACCACTTCTTGTAGCAACATTACCAGCTATAACATCAAGATCCGGATACTTCTCCTTAATCATCTTAAATGTCTTAAGAACATTCTCTGAATGTCCATGAGCTGTATCAATTACGATAGCATCAACCTTAGCTGCAACAAGTGCATCTACTCTATCGCAAATATCCGGAGTAACACCAACAGCAGCTGCACAAAGAAGTCTTCCCTGTGAATCCTTAGCTGCATTAGGGTACTTAATCTGCTTCTCAATATCCTTGATAGTAATGAGACCCTTAAGATTCATGTTCTCATCTACTATAGGAAGCTTCTCCTTACGAGCCTCTGCAAGAATCTTCTTAGCCTCCTCAAGAGTAATACCCTCTCTAGCTGTTACAAGATTCTCAGAAGTCATAGACTCCTTAATCTTCTTAGTATAATCAGTCTCAAACTTTAAGTCTCTGTTAGTGATGATTCCAACAAGCTTACCATTCTCAGTTATAGGCACACCTGAGATTCTAAACTTCGCCATAAGATCATCTGCATCCTGTAATGTATGCTCAGGTGAAAGGAAAAATGGATCTGAGATTACACCATTCTCCGAACGCTTAACCTTGTCAACCTCCTCAGCCTGCTGCTGAATAGTCATATTCTTGTGAATAACACCGATACCACCCTGTCTTGCCATAGCTATTGCCATTCTGTGCTCAGTAACTGTATCCATACCGGCACTCATAAGTGGAATGTTAAGAGTGATTTTCTTAGTAAGTTTAGTTGTCAAGTTTACATCATTCGGAATAATCTGTGAGAACTGTGGAACTAAAAGAACGTCATCAAAGGTTATTCCTTCGCCAATAATCTTTCCCATGTTAGTCTTTCCTTTCATACTATTTACTAAATTTAAAAATTAAAATGTATACTACCATTTAAAACAACTTATGTCAACGATAAAAAACAATTTTATTCCAAAAAATAATTGGAAACTTAAACAGTAGTTACACTAACAAGCTTACTAATATTTACAATAAAACTATATAGGTAATGATTAATCCTGAATTACACAAATATATAAGTCAATATACTCCTTACCATCGTGCATCATAGGAACCTTCAAACCATCGATGTCTGACTTTAGATGCAAGTCCTTACCAAAAACTGCAAGTGGTGGTGTAATATCGATTAATATACCCAAAGTTGAAAATATAGTTGCTGTATTACCCATAATCATATTACCAAGCTCATTAAGAGCTGATGAAGACATCTCATCTAACTCCTCTACAGGCATACCGAACATCATCTTAGATGCAACATCCTTAGCGTTATCCTCTGCCATAGCAAGTATAACCTGTCCCTTCATGGCGCCTACTACACCCACCTGAATAGCATATGTACTATCCTTCAAATAAAAATCTGTCTTCTCCGGTTTACCAACAGTCATCTTGACCTGAGTCACACTCTCTACTATGGATATACATGACTGAAGAAACGGATTAATGTGATTAACATCAAATTTTGGTGCCATTATACTCTTCTCCTTAAGTATTTTTTGAACTGAGTTCATATTTAAGTCATTATACTATATTTCAAAACCTTAATCAAACACAATTTGCCTGATTTTACTTTTTAATTTTAACAAAATAATAATTACTTGACTACATAAACATCTGAGGTTCCAAGAATATGATGTGACTTGTCAACCTGTTTTACAGTAATCTCATCACCAGGCTCAACCTTTTTACTCTCAACCAACAGCGTCTGTCTATCTACATAGGTTGTTTCTAAATCCTTATCACCTATATATACAACAGAAAATGAGGTGAAATTCTCACCCTTTACAACTATATGGTCAGTCTCATTAGTAACACCTGTAACAGATATTACATCTATTCCCATTCTCATGTCGCTTTCAGGAACAACGACCCCATCCTCGTAGATATATTTGTCGCCGAATAACATATCATAAGCTATCAGCTTAAGCTTACTATCCAAAACCTCTCTGTCATAATAATTATGAGCTCTGTGAGCATAGGTTCCACTTATACCAAGTGCATTTAACAGCTTAGTTGACAAATCGCTTGCCAAAATATCCTCATCTGCAAGTTTAAGGTCTATATTATTAATCATAACGTATTCTGTCTGGAACAATGTATGCTCGGTAATCTGCTCCTCAGTAAGACCGATAGATGGAAGATGATCTCCGTATAAAACAAGAACGTAATCCTCACCATATTTATCAAGCTCTTCCTTTAAATGCTGTATAAAAACATCCATCTCGTAAAGCTGATTTACGTAGTAGGTCATCTGCTGCTGAACCTCTATATCATCCCCATAGGTTAATGTAATATGCTCTTCGCAGGTATCCTCGCCAATAGGATACTTTCCATGAGCCTGTAAGCTTATGGTGTATACAAAATCCTGACCCTCAGAATCCCTCATACATTTCATAATATCTGATATAAGACTCTCATCCTTAGCCCAACCTGTAGATGTAAACTCCAAATCATACATATACTCTAATGATATAAATGCATCAAAGCCCATCATATCGTAAACATGTCTTCTATCATAGAAGGATGACTTATTATTATGAATAGCATAGGTTCCGTAGCCCTGTTCCTTTAGGACACTACACAAGCTTTCCACAGGAGCCTCATTGACAGTGGTTTTATAAGGGTACTCTCCTGCACCGAAAAAGCCCGATGGAAATCCCGTAAGTACCTCAAACTCAGTATTAGCTGTACCTGCACCAAGAGCCGGCACTGTAAGATAGCCTGAAGGATACTCTTCTTTATACTTAGTAAAGTTTGGTATCGGATCCTCACTCATAACAAGACCATCTATAACCTTTGGATCAAAGAATGTCTCAAGCTGAATAACTATCACATTAGGAGTCTGTCTCTTGTTAGTCTGCTTTACAGTATCTAACTCCTCCTTAATCTGAAGCATAGTCTCTTCTTCATAATCATCCGGCTTATCAATACCATTGTCTATAATACTATTAGTAAAGCAATAGGCAAAGCCATAATCCTTATAAGCATTACCTAGATTAGCGAAATCATCAGAAATGATATTATGCTTAACAGCAAAATTAGTCATTCCCCATACAAACACCCATGCTAATACGCAAAGAAGCATGGTGCCCTTAACCTTTCTATCCCCTTCAAAACGTGGACTCTTCTTAAACAAGAATACCAATCCTATTATGGCCGCTATAATAACAAAAAGTAATAGCACCTGTTGGAACTTAGTCAAATATACATCCAACATACTAAATACGTCCAAAAACATCAAAAAATCTATAGCTGCAAATGGTGTAACTCTATAGCTAAGAACGCAGAAATTAATAATTCCACAAGCAAGCCAAATAGTAGAAATTGCAACCAAGCCAAACACTCTCTTCTTTAAAAACAAAGCAAATAATAGTGTAAAAAACACTATAGAAGTGTTGTAGGCAAATACTATTGGCTGAGTAACCATAAACTTAAATCCTAAGAATATAGATCTTCTGCCCAACATCTCCAACAAAAGCTCCATAGGAAGGGCAATAAGCAAGCACTTAAAAATCCAAGTATGTATGGAATAACGCCATGCTCTACCTACCCTATTCTTAAGTTTCTGAGTAAAAGTCAGCTTATGATTATCATCAAACTCATCCCCAGCATCATCAACATCACAAGAAACTTCAGCTTTGAAATCTTCTGTTTCTTCTATAATATCTGTATCAAGTTCTATATCCTGAACCTTCTTGATACTCTGTTTTATATTCCCCTTATTATTAACTTTTTCTTTAGTAGTATTCTTACTACCCTTTTTCTTCTTACTCATATTATATCTCCTTAGGTTTTGAAAAAAACACACAAAACCCAACATAAAACTATAGCTATATCAACTTCTTTCATATTATAACAAAGTAACTATTTTTTTCAATATGAGTAATAACCAAAAGGTTTTAAAATTTTCAAAAAAATTT
>JAGALE010000016.1 GCA_017625335.1 Lachnospiraceae bacterium | reverse complement strand
CGAATATAAACATCATGTGTTTAGACAGTATGGGTCAGGGACATTCAGTGGTGCAGACACATACTTGTTAGATACATTTATGGTTAATATAGATGAACTATTAAAGGAAAAGAAATTTTTAGAAGAAATTTATGGTATAGATAATAAAATATACATAGACAGACGTTGTAGAATTACACTACCTATGGATATTTTAATGAATAGACTATTAGAGGATAAGAGAACTAATAAACATGGCAGTTGTGGGCTCGGTATATATGAGACATTTCATAGAAATAATGAAATAGAGTACATTACAATTAGAGATATAGTACAAGAATATATATCAGTAACACCAGTTAATTTTAGATATAAACTGTTGGATAGAGCTAAGGCATTTTATAAATTAAGGTTAGAGGATATATATGAAAATGAAGGCATTGAAATTACTGAGGGAGAATATGAGGAATTAATTAATAAGACAGATAAAATGAACTTAGAATTCATAAAAAATTTATCAATACTAGGTATCGATAGGGAGATTATATTCGTAGATTCCTTAGAAAACATATTAAATAAATATAATTACAATGATATTATATTTGAATGTTCTCAGGGACTAGAATTAGATCAATTTAATAAGAGAAATTGGCCTCACCTTACACCATCAAACACAGGATTATTAAATGTTTCAAAGGAGTTAAAGAATAATAAGCATTTAGAAAATGCTTATATTGAGGTATGTTTTGTGAGTAGGTCATATAAGACTAAACATGGAGCAGGAGAATTTTTTGAAGAAGATAGTGAGATTCAAAATCAATACGGATTATATGATAGAACAAATCAACCTAACCAGTATCAAGGTACATTAAGATATGGAAAAATAAACATTGGTAGAATGAAAAAGCTAATGGTAGAGCAGTTAAATCATGTTGTTGATATCAAGAATATAAATGTGGGATTAGCCATAACACATTTAGATCAAACAAATGGACTTATTTTAACTTGTAATGATACACTGACAATTGATGAGGCTAAAGAAAGGTTTAGAGGTTTAATGCATAATTATTATTTTTCTTTCGGTGAAAAGTCAAATGATATAATAAAGGATTAGTTAATGGCAGGTATTAAAGAATAGTTAATACCTGCCATTAACTTTTATTACAATAAAAGTTACTATTTAACAAAAGAAACTTAAAATTAAAGACTTAATTTTAATATGAGATATACATATAGATTAAGAAATTACATTTAATAGGTACCTGATGATTAGCGTTGGTATTAAAATCAAATAAAAAATTTATTTAATTATAATTTTTAATGTTGAAAATTATACATTACTTAAAATTGAGATCAACATGAGACAAAAGATTGAATTGGAGGAAATAAACTAATGATGACAGATTCATTACTTGAGACAAAAAGTAAATTTAGAAGTAGAGCAATTACTACAGTTGAGCTTGACGAGCTAACAAAAGAGTTTAAAAGAGTTTTTCAATGTGATGTTCCTAGTGAATTAAACACAGAAGAAATGAATTCAGAACAAATAGAAAAATATAAGGCTTTAATGGATTTAAGTATATATTATAAAGAAAACTTTTTAGAACAATTAGCCTTTTCAAAAATAACATACTTATCAGATGATATAGACTTTGAATTTGATGATATAGACGATGAATTTTTTGATGAATTAGAAGATAATAATGATAGCAGTGATGATTTCAATTTTGATGATGACGATTTAGACTTGGATTTTTAAAAAATATATAGAAAAATGGGAGTTAATACCTATTTTCAAAAAAATTTGAATTTTCCGAGTTAGTATACATTAGGGTATTTTCAAGGTATACATTTTTTGAGCATTGAGGTAATTTCACCAGCATAATTTTCATGGTTGAAAGAGTCTTAATTGAGTTTTCAGTTTATATAAAACTTTGAAAATTAATGATATTCAGTGTATATAAGTATATAAGTCATTATGATAAAAAGTAATTAATTAATTTAGTTAAACATTAAGATTGTGATGAATATTTTGAATTAAAAGAAGAGGGTGGCATAAACTTGAGACATTTAAATTTAATATCTGAACAATCTGAAATGGCTATAACAGCCTTAAATAAGGAAAACAATGAAATTGAACTTAAAGCAATAATAATTGAATTGGAAACAAAAGAAAATTATGTAAATATACAAGTAATAAAAGATGATGAACTTGAGGTAATAGTTAGTATAGATGTTAATGCAAATGATGAATTAGCTGAAATACTTAAGAAGATTATTCGAAAACTTATTTTAAAAGGATTCTATACAACTAAAATAACGGTATTATCATCTTTAGAATGTGAATATAACAATAAATGTTATATATCTATACTATCTAATTGGAATGATGGAATTGAGTTAATTGATGAGTCAGAAGTTATATTAGATAATATACAAATGTGTGATGCTAATAGTCACTTAAGCATATATGCTGAGCATACTGATAAGTCATTAGATATTGAAGATATAATAGAAGTAGATATTGATACAGATAAAAAACAAGCTGCAATACAATTACAAGATGGGTACAGATTTAATTTAAGAGTTGCAGAAAATGATTTATATAATATAATAAGAAAAATTAATGATAGTATACAAAAATATGGATTAGAAGCAAAATATATAGAAGTAACATTTTCTGTATATAAGTATAGATTCATGTTATCAAAGTATGATAACAATATATTAATTATCAATATTCAATAGGAAAATAAATATGAGCAGGCTAATATCAGCAATTGCAATAACAATGATTATTATAATTGCAATAGTTATCATAGGATTTACTATAGGAATAGTAACAGACTACATAGCAAATTGTTTAATGTCATTGTTTGGGTATAAAATTGGTTATATAATAGCAAATTATATAACCTTTCCTGGTGTGATACATCATGAATTATCTCACGCATTTGTAGCATTCATAACAGGAGCCAAGATAGCAAAGATAGAATTATTTAAAATACCTAGTAAAAGTGGAGGAGCACTTGGTACAGTATCGTTTATACCTAGAGGACCAAAGTTATTACAATCTATACAGCTTACAGTAACTCCATTAGCTCCAATACCATTTGGATTATTGACATTAAAGATAATATATAATTTCATAAAGGTAACAGAGTTAAACTTAGGAACAATGATAGTAATAACATATATAATGATATCAATACTATTACATATGAAGTTGAGTAAGCAGGATATAAAAACAAGCTTAAAAGGGTTACCTTTAACAAGTCTTTTAATATTGATAATAACATATATTATACTTTAGAAAAATATAGCAATGGCAATTACGAGGTCATTGCTATATTTATTTATTGAAATATTTTAATTTTAATTTGCATTGATAAAGTATGTATACAGTCAGATGCATGTAGGGTGAAAATATCAATATATTGTGGTTGAAGGAATAATGGTGACTAGATGTTGTATATTTTAGTTGTATTTGGTTGTCTAGTTAGATAATTAGTCAAGCTTAATGGTTTTTAAGCAATGATTTGATTTTAATTACGCTAACTAGTTATGTAAATATGCTTTACATATAAATTATCATGTGAATAAAATGAAATAAAATTTTAATTTTAAATTAAAAAATAAAAAATAGGAGGTAACTATAAATGAGTGATATCATTGTTATTAAGAGAGATGGCAGTGAGGAACTATTTGATACTGAAAAGGTGTCCAATTCGATTATGGGTGCGGCATTTACAGTTGGAGGTGAGAACTTTGAATTGGCAGATGAAATTGCAGAAGAAGTCTTGGACATTTTGCAATCTAATGGTATTGAAGAAATTACAGCAGCTGAACTTCAGAAATTAGTTGAAAAAACGCTTATAGAAGATGGTCATGCAGCTACAGCAAGAGAATATATACTTGTAGGGGCAGATAGAAGTAGAATAAGAGAAATGGATACAGCTCTTATGAAGTCCTTTGAAGAAATTACATTTACATCTCCTGAGGAATCTGAGACAAAACGTGAAAATGCTAATATTGATAGTAGTACAGCAATGGGTACAATGTTAAAGTATGGTAGCGAAGGAGCTAAAAACTTTAATTTAATTCACTTAATCAGTCCAGATATAGCAGAGGCTCATAAGAATGGAGATATTCATATTCATGACCTAGACTTTTATAGTTTAACAGAGACATGCTGTTTTATACCTTTAAATAGATTATTTAAGAATGGATTTAACACAGGTCATGGATTTCTTAGAACACCTGGTAATATTAGAACAGCAGGTGCTTTAGCTGCTATAGCAATTCAAAGTAATCAGAACGACCAACACGGCGGTCAAGCAGTACCAATGTTTGATTATTACCTCGCTCCATATGTAGCTTTGACATATGTTAAAGAGATGGCAGAAATAGCTAAAGTAAAATTCGATTTAACAGAAGAACAACATTTAGAATTAAAAGAAATATTAAAGAATTATTGGAAAAAAGCAGAAAAAAATTTAGTAATGAGTCCTGAAAGTATAAGAGCTATCAGAGGAATTGTAGAGGAGTATCTTGATAGTAAAAATGTGGAATACACAGAAAAAAGATTGGATAAATTATTAGATGATACATATGATAAAACATATAGTGAGACATTCCAATCAATGGAGGCATTTATTCATAATTTGAATACAATGCATTCTCGTGCAGGTGCACAAGTTCCGTTCAGCT
Organism: Lachnospiraceae bacterium; assembly: GCA_017625335.1. Taxonomy (GTDB): domain Bacteria; phylum Bacillota; class Clostridia; order Lachnospirales; family Lachnospiraceae; genus Coprococcus_C. The sequence continues at coordinate 3,454 of JAGALE010000016.1, read as the reverse complement.
CTATTAATTATGGAACAGATACATCTGTAGAAGGAAGAATAATTATTGAGACAATTCTTAAGACTACATATGATGGACTTGGAAATGGTGAAACAGCAATCTTCCCAGTACAGATTTTCAAATTAAAAGATGGAGTAAACTTTAAGCCTGGTGATCCCAACTTCGATTTGTTTAAGTTATCATGTAAAGTAAGTGCAAAGAGGCTATATCCTAACTGGGTAAATTTAGATGCTCCATTCAATAAAGCAATTTATAAAGAAGGATGTCCTGAAACAGAGGTAGCAAGTATGGGATGTAGAACAAGGGTTGGAACTAATGTATATGATCCTGATAAAGCAATACTTCCTGGTAGGGGTAACTTATCATTTACTTCAATTAATTTACCAAGATTAGGTATTAAGGCAGACGGAGATATTAAAAAATTCTACGCTTTATTAGATGAAAAGCTAGAACTAGTGCATAAGCAGCTGTTAGAGAGATTTGAAATTCAATGTTTAAAACATCCAAGGAATTATCCATTCTTAATGGGTCAAGGATGCTGGATTGGCTCCGATAGATTAGGGCCTGACGATGATATTAAATCAATTTTAAAACATGGTTCTCTGACAGTAGGATTCATAGGTTTAGCAGAGACACTTATAGCTCTTACAGGAAAGCATCATGGGGAATCTGAAGAGTCTCAGAAGTTAGGACTTGAGATAATTCAGCATATGCGTGATTATACAGACAAATGGTCTGAAGAAGAAAAAATGAACTATACTGTAATCGGCACGCCTCGGTGGGGCACTCGTAAGCTTGGCTTCCATTTTTAAAGTCTTGCTTTTCTAGAAATAGGCGAGTTAAAAGCTTGTGAACATTCCTATAAATTAAAAAACGTAGGAATGGTGTGAATATAACATCAGGATGTAATCATAATATGGTAAAATGTTTACATTGTAACATGTAGGAAATGACATGTGAATATATTTGCTAACAGGGGACTCTTCTTATATACCACTTTATAAGGTGAGAATCCTGTGCTATTAAAATTATATAAACTAAATAATTGAATAAAAGAAAGGAGGTAAACATATGAGAATAGCAGAGTTTAAAAGAAGAACCGGATTAGGTACTAAAACGGCTCAATGGTTATTTGACAATATCTTTTCAACTGATGGAAGGTATATTACTAGCCATAGAGAATTTACAGATGGAGATGTGGAATACATTAATGCTAGACAACCAGAAAATTTTGAGTATATTTTTAAGCATAGGATAAAACAAATTAATGGAGCATCTAGATATTATGTATCAGATGATGGCATAGTATATAATTTCAAAAGAGGATTTTTAGAAGAACAAAAGCCTTATATAAATAGTGGTTATAAATATGTAAGCATAGTTTATGATAACGGAGATCATAAACATACTAAAATATCTAGATTAGTAGCTTTACATTTTGTAGATAATCCTTATAATAAGCCAGTACCAAATCATAAAGATGGCGACAAGCTTAATGATAACTATACTAATTTAGAGTGGTCTACTATATCTGAAAATACTCAACATGCATTTGATATGGGATTAGCTCATAATGATAGCGGATTCATGGATTCACAATCAAAACCTGTAGTAATGTATGATAACAATGGGGAATGTATAGGCATTTACGGGAGTATAAGAGAGGCAGCTAGAGAGTTAGGTTACTCTTTAGGATATATAAGCAATCAAGTAAGACGCAATGTTAAGTATGGAACCCAAGGAGTTTATTTCAACTATTTAAATAAATAATGGTTATATAATTTTAGTAGTCTAACGACTAAAATGTTACTTAAAGTAACAGAGAGGGTGAGAAACCCGTAGCGCAAGATACCTGACGGTTAATATAAGTTAATACAAGGTATAGATATAGTCTAATCCCTGAAGTAATATGCTATTGCTTCATAAATTTAAAATACTACGAAAGTAGGGGTGTTATTGGCCGAAGGATTAAGTGGTAGATTCGTAAGAATAGATAAAGAAAAATATGGAGTAATTAGGGGTGTAACAGATAAAGATTATTACACTAATAGTTCACATGTACCAGTGTATTATAAGATTACTGCACATAGAAAAACAGAAATTGAAGCTCCTTATCATGCAATAGAAAATGGTGGACATATTCTTTACATTGAAGTAGATGGGGATCCATCTAAAAATATTAAGGCATTTATGAAACTGGTACAATATATGCATGATAAAGATGCAGGATACATGGCAATTAACCATCCTTTGGATAGAGACCCAGTGTGTGGTTATGTAGGAATCATTGATGATGTGTGTCCACGCTGTGGTAGACGAGATGGTGAGGCAATGACAGTAGAGATGTGGCAAAAAATTAAAGGATATGCAAATGCAGGTAATTCAGATACTCTAGGTGTTTCAGGTAATCCAGATGAAGAAATGGATAGAGTATCAAATACTATAGAATAAGTCATAAGACTAGTTAATAAAAATTATGATTAAAACATAAGACTAGTTAAGTTTAATTGAGCAACATAGAATTCCATTTTTAAGGGTGTATGAACTAGTGATATATACTTAAATAACATTAGTTCATACATTAAATTAAAAAGAAAATAAAAAATTAATTTTTATTAAAAACAATAAGGAGGAAAGAAAGAACATGGGCATTGCAAGTGAAAGAGAACGTGGAAAAGGAACAAATTTTGAGAGGATCCGTAGGATCACCGGTTATCTGACGGGAAGCCTTAGCACATGGAATGCATCAAAGAAGGCAGAGCTTAAAGATAGATACTGTCATATGTAGAATGTGCACTAACATCATAATAAAGTAAATTAACATTAAAATAATATGTAGGACAGATTAATATGTACTACATATTATTTTATTATGCAGGAGTTATAACTATGATATTCAAGGAATGGTATGATAACACTAAGGAACTTGGGGATGAAATAATAAGTGAATATATAGATTATAGATACGATTTATTTTATTTAAGTACAGGAAGTGCTAAAAAAGGTACAATTTAAATGTAAACATGGACATACATGGGAGACAGAATTTAGAGAGAGAATTAGACACAAATCTGGGTGTCCATACTGTTCAGGAAGATATGCTATACCAGGTGAAACAGACCTTTATACATGGTGTAAAAATAATGGAGACATAGGCAATAAAATACTCAGGGATTGGACAGGATTAAATATTAAAACAAATGAGATAGAGGACATTCATAATGTATCTAGAGCGTCTAGAAAAGAACTCAAATGGAAATGTTGTATATGTGGCAATAAATGGAACAGTGAAGTGGTAACAAGGACTGGTATGAAGACATATTGTCCATATTGTAATAATCACAAAGTAGTAGAGGGATTTAATGATTTATATACTTGGGCATCTAAAGATGGAAATGACATTGGTAATGAGCTATTAAAGCAATGGGATTATAGTAGAAACGAAGTAGAAGGT
>JAGALE010000015.1 GCA_017625335.1 Lachnospiraceae bacterium | reverse complement strand
ATTCTTACAACATTTTCACTAACATCTTTGATTACACCGATATCTTTAATGTGGTAATTAAACATATATGCCTTCAGTGATTTTTTATCATATGCTCTAAGTATCTGATAAGTTCTTTCTATTTTTGTTTTTGGGAGTTTGTACCAATTCTCATTTGAATCTAATAACATATAAATCTCGTGTCCAACTGAGCATATGGCTTGTCCACCTAGATACATTCTCTCTGCTAAATCATTCATACTAATGTATTTGAGTATATCAATTTTTAACTCTTTGTATATTCTTTTAGCTGCCTGAGCAATATGCAATCTACATATTGCCCTTCTTCTAAAATCCTTAAGATATTCATCATTTATTTCTAGTGTGTAGATGTACTTTCCATAGCTTCTTGCTACTTCTTTATTTGTACTGAAGTATATTCCCATACCCTCATTTGTCTTAGTTGACTCATACCTTACTAACTCTTTGGCTATCCTTAATTTTTTAAAATTTCTATTGCTACCATGATATACTATCATTTATATCCCCCTTATCTATAACTAGTCCCTAATAAATATTCCTTATTATCAGGTATTGTCTTATATACTTTATTTTTAAAGTATATTTTAGCTTCTTTAACATGCAACTTACCATCAACTGTAAATTGCTTTTTAACAGAAGCTATACTAATCCATTGTTTAAATCTCTTCTCTAAATCATTATTGTATTCAGCTTCATCACATAAGAATTTTAATATAAGTGCAATGTCTTTTGTTTGTAACTTTTGAGCAGTTTCAATTATTTTATCATAATATTTACCCCTAACCCATATACCTCGTTCTCTTTTATCAGGTGTTATTATGTTATCTGTAAGTCTTCTTAAGTCTTGAGCCCAAATATCTATTGCTTGTAAATTGAATCTGAATCCAAAACCTTCAAGCTTTAGTAAATCAAAGTTAATGTAATTATAAGCGTCTGCTATACCTTCTCTGGTTATGTGATATTTCTTAAATAAATTATGTATTTCCAATAAGTCATAATTTGAACATCTAGATAAGTCTATCATTTCAGATATTTTTACAACTGTATCTCTAAAATAAGCAGCATTCACACCATTAGACCTTAAAAATTCATTCGTAGCTAAGTTTGTTTTAATTGTTGCAATACTCTTCTTTGCCATATTAATCTCCTTATTCTAATCTAACTTTATATTCATAATTCTAATTACAGAAGTTCCCTTAGGATTATATTCACTAAAATATGCATTATATGCATCTTGTTTGCTAGTAAATAGTGTCATTATCCCTACTGAAAGTGTTCTTTTAGCTTTACATTGATCTTTATAGAAACTTATTTCTTTCTTTTTATCAATTAAATAATATACCTCCATTATTCCTTGATGTTTAAACTCCTCAAGTCTATTTTTTAACTCCTCAATTAAAGTGTCTGTGCACTTAAATTGTGGTTTATTTGGATATTTATTATTTAATGCGTTTAATAAATCTTTATGTGCTTTATATAAATCTTTAATTTGATTCTCGTACCATTTACTGCTAAATTGTATATTATATGGCTCAATATTAAATTCTGGAAGGCTATTATGTAAGTATCTCAATTTATCCTCTGATGCATCTGATAGTGCAAATACTTCTGCATCATATAATTTATCAACTACTTCAACCTTATTACCTTCTGTTTTTATAAATTTTACTTGGCTAATATCGACTGTTATTTCATCTTTAGGTAATGCCTTATATACAATAGCGTTAACATTTGACTTATTCACAAGATGTCCATTAGTTTTTAATAGTGCCTCTTTGACAAATTTGGCATCATTCACACTTATTTTATCTCCAATACATGCATCATAAAAGAAATAAGCATCACTACTATCTTTCACTATTACATTATTTAATCTGTTAACATTATTGCTAACATTTGTTATTAACCTTGCAATATATGTGTGGTACGATTTAATTTCTTCATTTTCTTTTATAGTATAGTCTAAAAACTTCTCAGCATCATCTTTAGTTAAAAATAGCACAGCCTTTAATATTGATGACACTGTCTTTCTGGTATTGCATAAGTAGCATACTTTACTGCCTTTAGCTAAGGATATGTACCAGACATAACCCCCTAGCTTATCTATTTTAGAAAATAAGTCTCCTGCCTGACTTCTATCCAACTTAACCAATTTATTGTAATAGCTAGCTGCGATATCTTGCTGAATCTTGGCATTATCATCCTTAAGTTTATTTATTATACCATTTTCTTTATCTTCTATTTTCTTTTGTTTAGCCTCTAATTTAGCTTGTTTAATATAATCTCTCTTATTATCTCTATAATGTTTCAATGATTCTGACACATTATTATCAATACTTATATTATTTTTATTGGCTATACTAATCACATATTCAATATACTTATCTACTATATCATTATAGTAATCATTTGTATTTTCCTCGTTAATTTGATTAACATCAAAAGTTATATCTTTATCTAAGGAATTTACAAATTTTTCAATATGTTCATATATGTCCATATTATTGTGTTTCTCTATTTCGGATATTAAGCTCTTTAGTCCGTAGTCATTCATTAATATGGTTAATACTTTTTTATTTCTATCTAATCTCTCTAACTGTTTATCTACCTCTGTTTTAAGTGCATTATATATTTTCTGTTTATCTATTAAATAACTCTTTAATGCTTTTCTAAAAACTCTATTGTATCTTATAGTTGCTCCTTGGGCTTTTATTAAATTCCATATATTTCTAATTTCCCCATATTCATTATTACTATTCATTTCTATAAGTTTAATTATTATCCTCTCAGATAAAATTAGTATATAAAATTTATAGTTTAGTTCATTAACTTGTTTGATAAGCTCTATATTATATTTATTTGTACCTTGCTTCAATGGTATCTTTTCATTTAAGCTGTTTAATTCATATCCTTCTAAGTATCCTTTTACATTTTTATTGTCTAATATACTATTACCTTTATAGAATGTTGTCATAATACCACCTACTTACCAGCTATATCAATTAAATACTAATTGCTTCATAATTTGTATCTATCTGCCAATTAGCTTTATCCCTAGATGCATATACTGCTAATCTGTCACATTCTTCATTATATGGATGCCCTGAATGTCCTTTTATCCATGTAAACTTTACGTTGTTTTGCATGGTTACTAAATTCCACAGTGTTCTCCACATATCCTCATTTGGCAATTTACCACTAGCCTTCTTCCAACCGTTTTTACGCCAATTATCTATCCAATGCTGATTAAATGCATCACATACATATTTGCTATCACTTATTACCTCTACATTATGTCCTGTTCCATTAAGTGAAGATAACGCAAATATAATAGAGGCTATTTCCATTCTATTGTTTGTTGTTAATCTATATCCCCCAGATTTTTTAATCTCGTACACCCTTCCATCTGTAAGTACAGTACTCAAAATGCATGCCCAGCCTCCAGGGCCAGGATTACCTTTACAAGCACCATCCGTATAAATTTTGATATTAGCCATAAGTTACCTCCAATTATATCTTATGCTTAAAATTATAAGCTTCAATATGTATATTATTAAGCTCCTCATCATTAATATGTTTGCAATCGTATATACTTATAATGTATTTAAATACATTATTAAGCGTATCTCTATGCTTATCTATATTAATAGGTATTTTATATATTATACAATCACAACTTTCATAATAATTAAATGCCATTTCTCCCCTATGTGCATATATCTGAATAAAATTAACGTTATGTTTTTTTACAAAGCTGTTTCTTGTATTCATCCCTATCTAGTTTATTAATATGATATGCCATATCAGAATATTCTATGCATAGTCTGAGTTCAGGTATTGTAATATCAAATTCATATCCTTGAAATTTACCTCTATTAATTGTATCCTTATATATCATCTTAAAAGCTCTATATAAAAACTGCTCAGGATATGAAGTACTATGCACATTACAATAGGGGCATCCATGTCCATATTTTACTCTGTTTCTCACAGGTGCATACCACTCATGCCCATTATTACACTTCCACTTAATACGTCTATGACTTTCAATATTAATATTATCAATCTCAATAATATTTCCACCCTCATCTATCCCTGTAAATTCTTTTTCTATATTGCTTATATTGTTTTTACACCAAGTTAAAAGATCATTTTCACCTTTAATTAATTTACTGGCTGTTATTATTTCACTTCTAATTTTATTATAACAATATGGACATCCTGTCCTATATTTACCTGTTCTGCTACTTAACGGTGTTACCCACTCATGTCCATGATCACACTTCCATTTTAATCTTATTGTTTTATTACATACATTTATATTATTTATGTCTATACTATCCCCATCTTCAGTTATCCCTGTCCACTCTCTAAGTAACTGTTTACCATAGTCACTGTTATTTGTACACCATGTTTTAAAATCATTTACGCCAATTTCTATTCTACGCCCACTACATATTGGACATCCGTATTTAGAATATATGTTAGTTCTACTATTAGGTGACATACTAAATATATGTCCATACTTACATTCCCACAATATATCTTTTT
>JAGALE010000014.1 GCA_017625335.1 Lachnospiraceae bacterium | reverse complement strand
GACCTTAATACAGCAGATGCTATTTCTATTATATTCGAGTTAGTTAAGCTTATTAACACATCTGTTAATGGTGATACAACTAAGGAGTTTGCTGCTAAGGCATACAGTACACTTGAGTTATTAAGTGATATTCTTGGTATTATCATTAAGGAGGAGAAGGGTCTTCTTGACGAGGAGATTGAGAACCTTATTCAGGAGAGACAGGATGCCAGAAAGGCTAAGAACTTTGCCAGAGCAGATGAGATTAGAAATCTTCTCACAGAGAAGGGTATTATCTTAGAGGATACAAGAGAAGGCGTAAGATGGAAGAGAGCTTAATATGGAAGAGAGCTTAAAGTTAGAAGAAAAAATTAATCAATCAAATATGTCCGAGAAGGAAGCATATCAGTATTCACCTCTTGCATTAGCGTATATTGGTGACAGTGCCTTGGATTTACTTGTTAAGACCTACTATGTTAAGAATTCTAACAAGCAAACCTATAAGTACCACAAGGATGTGTGCAATATAGTTAAGGCAGTTAATCAAGCCCAGTTTATAGACAACATTATGGATGAGCTTGCAGAGGATGAGATGGATATATATAAGCGTGGTCGTAATGCAACAACACATTCTAAGGCTAAGAATGCTACTATGGGCGAGTATCGTAAGGCTACAGGACTCGAAGCTTTATTTGGATATCTGTACCTTAAGGGAGATATGGCTAAGCTTAATTCCTTCGTGGATAGAATGATAGATATGTATGAGAATAAATAATAATTACTAAAGAAATTTTAATACAATATAAAGTAGGTGATTATTATGTCATGGTTTAAATATTATAAGGAGCAGTCAAAGGTAATAAAGGAGCGAGACCCGGCAATCAAGAATAATCTTGAGGTTTTGCTTTATCCAAGCTTTAGAGCAATATATAACTATCGTAGAGCTCACAAGCATTTCCTTAAGAAGAGATATTTTCTAGCCAGATATATCTCACAGAGAACTGCTCGTAAGACCGGTATAGAGATTCATCCGGGTGCTACCATTGGTGAGGGCTTCTTCATCGATCATGGACACGGAGTTATAATTGGTGAGACTACTATAATCGGTGACAATGTTACTATATATCAGGGAGTAACCTTAGGTGGTACAGGTAAGGAGACTGGCAAGCGTCATCCTACTATCTGCGATAATGTTATGATAAGTGCAGGTGCTAAGGTTATAGGTTCATTTACAGTTGGGGAAAATTCTAAGATTGGTGCCGGTTCAGTTGTATTATCAGAGGTTCCGCCTAATTCAACTGTTGTAGGCGTTCCGGGAAGAGTGGTTAAGCAGGAGAATGTTAAGATTCCAAGACTTGACCTTGATCAGGTACATCTTCCTGACCCTGTTTTAAATGATATTAAACAGCTTAAGGCTGAGAATGAAGAGCTTCGAAGCATGGTTGAGAAGCTGGCTGAGAGCATCAATAAATAATTAGATAAATGTATTGTTATATAAATCAAGAGATTGGCTTGTAATTGATTAAGCACATTATATAAATAAGTGAAAGGATATGGAGACCCGGTCCCATATAAACAAACAGACAGATATGGATAATCAGAAGGATTTTAATAAGAATAATCAGAATGAGAACGAGCATATTATAGAGGGTAGAAATGCAGTACTTGAAGCATTTCGTTCCGGTAAGACTGTAGATAAGCTTTATCTACAGGATGGTCTTAGAGATGGAGTTATAAGCTCTATTTTAAGAGATGCAAAGAAAAAGGATGTAATTGTAAACTTTGTAAGTAAGGAAAAGCTTGACCAGATGTCTTCAACTAAGAAGCATCAGGGTGTTATGGCAATTTGCTCTGCCTATGAATATGCTGATATAGAGGATATATTTGCTAAGGCAGAGGAAAAGGGAGAGCCACCATTTGTATTCATACTAGATGAGCTTGAGGACCCACATAATCTTGGTGCTATAATAAGAACTGCAAATCTTTGCGGTGCTCATGGAGTAATTATTCCTAAGAGAAGAGCGGTTGGGCTTACAGCTACAGTTGTTAAGGCTTCAGCAGGAGCTATTAACTATACACCGGTTGCTAAGGTTACTAATATTGCCAAGACAATTGAAGAGCTTAAGGATAGAGGTATGTGGTTTGCCTGTGCAGATATGGATGGACAGGTAATGTATGATTGCAACCTTACAGGCTCAATTGGACTTGTAATTGGCAATGAGGGTAGCGGTGTTAGCAGACTTGTCAAGGAAAAGTGTGACTATGTTGTATCAATTCCTATGAAGGGTGATATAGATTCACTTAACGCATCTGTTGCCGCAGGAGTACTTGCCTACGAGGTTGTTAGACAGAGATTAGGAAAAAAATAAATATAATAATATTTGTTATTGTAGCAAGAATAAATAATTTGATTTAACTACCCCTATGTGTTTTACATAGGGGTTAGATATGTTTAAAGGAGATTGTTTGGTGGATTATTATTCAATGACTGACAATGAAATATTGCAGCTTATTAAAAAGCATGATGCAGATGCTATGGAGTTTCTGCTTAAAAAGCATTCTCCAATTGTTAAGAAGGAAATACGTACCATGTATATAATTGGTGCTGAAACTGAGGATTTGTATCAAGAGGGTATGATAGGTTTATTTAAAGCAATTAGAGATTTTGAGGCTGGTAAGGGAACTGTGTTTTCTACATTTGCAACCCTATGTGTAAAAAATCAGGTTAAATCAGCTGTTACGGCTGCTAACAGGAAAAAGCATATTCCTCTTAATCAGTATATTTCCATATATGCTAATTCAGAGGATGAAGGCGGCGATAATGAAGAGCTTTTCATGGATGATGGTGAAAAATCAAATCCAGAGAAAAGGATACTTGCTAAGGAGAACGAAAGTGAGCTTCTTGCTAGAATAAAAAAGCAATTGAGCAAGCTTGAGATTGAGGTTCTGAATTTATATCTTGATGGTTTATCTTATGCAGAAATTGGTGCTGAAATTGGTAAAACAGAGAAATCAGTTAATAATGCATTGCAAAGAATAAGAGGTAAGCTATCAAAATAATACTTTTACGAAAAGGGGATAAACATGATTGATTTTTTGAAGAGACTAACAATTAAGCAAGTAACAGTATTAGCTATATTACTGGTTGCTGGTATCAGTATGTTTGTTATTGGATTATTTAACCTGCCATATATAATCACAGGTAAGGCTGATAATTTAAATGATATTGTCATGTCAGGAGAAGAACCTCAAAAGCTAGATATCGTAGAGCTTGATGTAAAATATGTATTATGCTGTTATGCTCATTCAGAGACAGGATACAGAAGCATTCGTACAAAGAAATATCACTATGTTGTTATGCTTGAGGATGGAAGCTGTATGTCGTTAGCTGTTAAGGATGATGAAATTAGAGCTAATCTTTCTCAGCTTATGAGTGCTACAAAGAGTTATATGAATGGATATACTGTTCAATTTCCTGAGCCACTACATGTTACAGCAGTTGTAAAGGGATTAAAAAATGCCGGAGTCGATATGTATTTGGATGGTATCAGAGAATATGATATATCATCTGATGATATAATAATGTTGGAGCTTGATACAACTAAAACAAGAGAGGCGTTGGCCATAATACTTTTGCTTGGGGTTGTATTAATGATTGTAGGTATAGTATATGTGAAGAACTCAGCAGAAGAAAAAAAGGCTAAGGCTAGGAGCTTTGCTGCTCTTGAGAATGAAGTCAATTATGATCCGTTAAAAACATTTGTTAATAAAAACGAAAATAATACAGATAGAGTGACGGATACAATATCTACTAATGGAAGTACTGATGGGAGTATTGATGGAAGAATAAGTGAACAACAATTGAGTGATACTAAAACCACCACTTCAGATAGCACTTCAACATCAAAATTTTCTCTAAAAAAGGATTAAATGTTGAATTAGTTAGTTCTTGACATAATCACGTAAATAAAGTATTATCTATTTTGTGCAAAAAATGCATATAGTTGCTTCCATGGCTCAGTCGGTAGAGCGTCGCATTGGTAGTGCGGAGGTCACGGGTTCGATTCCCGTTGGAAGCTTGAAAAGGTCTGATTTTATCAGGCCTTTTTGTTTTTATATTATATTTAAACTATTAGATATTTTCACCCATATATAATACTAATACGTAAATATCTTTATTAAATCTGCATTAAATCAATAATTTTAGACAATATTAATAAAAATCATCATATAACCCCGAAAAATATGAATAAAACGTGAAAAATAAGAAAAATAGTAAAAAAATAATGCAATATACAATATATTGTGCTATACTTTATATGTATAACTAGGTTTTGGTTTACATAATTTGGTTGAAGTTTGTTTTATATATATTGGAGATGAAAATAATGAAAGAATTAAAAAAGGTAACGTACATAGTGGTTATATGTGCTATGATAATTAGCTTACTTGGACCATGGGGATTTGAGCTTAGAAGTAAGGCTAATCAAACAGGTACAATAATTGGTGATTATCTAAGGCTAAGAGAACAGCCTGATGGAGCTGAGATGAAGGATTCGTCTGGCAATACCATATATCTGAGAAATGGTACTAAGGTTTCTGTTGTGGATACAAGCAACTCAACATGGTACAAGATTACAGTTACATATAATGGTCAGGAATATACAGGTTATTCAGCGTCACAGTATATATTACTAGACCAGGCCGGTGGTGGTGCGGTTGAATCACCTGCGGATGCTGATTTTGAGACTAAACTGGCTAATCAGGGTTTCCCAGAGAGCTATAAGGTTATGCTTAGAGAGCTTCATGCAAAGTATCCAAGCTGGGAATTTAAAGCAGTACATACAGGACTCTCCTGGAGTCAGGTGGTTAATGGAGAGATAAATACTTCAAGTAGTAAGAAAAATCTGGTACAGGGAACATCATCTCTTCCACGATACAGCTGGCGTTCAACTACAGTTGGTTACAATTATAAGAATGATACTTGGACTCCATATGATGGTTCTACCTGGTATGCAGCTTCTGATGAGTTGGTTTCATATTATTTGGACCCACGTACATATTTATATGAGAATTATGTGTTTGTTTTTGAAAGCTTGTCCTACGTTGATGGTATGCAGACAGAGGCAGGCGTAGAGGCTATTTTATCTGGAACCTTTATGTCTTATACTGTTCCGGCAGGAGAAACTATGACTTATGCTCAGTTAATTCTTGAGGCGGGAAAGCAATCTGGTGTAAGTCCTTATCATATTGCTTCAAGAATAAAGCAGGAGATGGGCTCTAGCGGAAATGTATGTGCATTTGGAAACAGTGAAGCCTATCCTGGTATTTATAATTTTTATAATATAGGTGCTTACGACGGTAATGATGCAGCAACAAAGGGACTTCAGTGGGCTGCTACAGAGGGTGGCTCTTACGGAAGACCATGGAATACACCGTATAAGTCAATTCTTGGAGGTGCTCAGTTTCTTGGAACATCATATATCAATGTGAAGCAGAATACCTTGTATACTCAGAAGTTTAATGTGACTAATACAAGCTGTTTGTTTAGTCATCAGTACATGACCAATGTTCAGGCACCTGCTTCTGAGGCATTAACTGTGTACAATGCATATAGCAATAATAATTTGCTTAATTCAACTTTAGTATTTGAAATTCCTGTATATACAGATATGCCTGAATATGGTGCTAGCAAGCCTGCTGACGCAGGAAATCCTAATAACTGGTTGGCGTCTATAACAGTAGATGGTTATGTTTTGACACCTGCATTTGACGTTAATATGACTACTGAATATAGCTTGAATGTATCAGACAACATTTCAAGTATTAATATTTCAGCAACAACAGTTAATAGATATGCATCTGTATCCGGTACAGGAACAATCAGCCTTGCCGAGGGGCCTAATACGGTAAGTTTAGTTGTTACAGCACAAAATGGTAATACAAGAACATATAATATTACCGTTAATAGAGGTGGAGCTACAGGTGGTACACCATCAAATCCAGGTACAACTATGGCTGATTTGAATGGTGATAGTACAATTAATTATAAGGATATAGTTAAGCTACAAAGAATAATAATGGGACTTGATCAAAGCTCAGACCAAATTATGCAAATTGGAGATATTAATAAAGATGGAGTTATTAACTTTAAGGATATAGTAAAAGTACAGAGACATATTATGGGACTTGAGCTAATTCAGTAGTTATAACTAATGGAGGTAAATGATGAATAAGATAAAGAAGTATATAGTATTGTTTATTATTTCAATACTATGTATCAATATGTGTGCTCCTGTAGTGCATGCAGAGGATATTACAGTTTATATAAGTGTGTCGGCTAGTGAAGTTAATGTTGGAGATTCTATAACAGTAACGGTATCTTATAGTTATTCAGGATCATTCGCAGCTGATTTGCAGCTAAGTTGGTCAGGACCAGTTTCCTTTAGCGGAGGAAGTATAGGTGGTAGTGGTGTGATAAGTGCTTTTGGAAATGGATCTGCTAGTGCAACATTTACTGCCACAGGTGAAGGAACAGCGAGCTTTAGCGTATCTGGAGCAGGTCAGGATGTTGTAACAGAAGCAGATTTAGGAGTTGTTCCTCAGGGTGCTAGTGTTACAATTATAGATTCATCTGTTACAACAGAGGCGCCAACTACACAAGCCCCAGCAACCGAATCTGGTAACTCAACAACAGAGTCTACTTCTACTACAGAGTCAACAACAGAGGATAATTCAGGTAAATCTGACAATTCCTTTTTAGCATCACTTAGTATTAATCCGGGTAAGCTAGAACCTGAGTTTTCACCGTATACTAATAATTATACTGCTCAGGTTGACGAGGATGTAACTAAGCTTACAGTAAGTGCCACTGCGGATGATTATAATGCAGGTGTAAGTGTATGGGGTGCTAATGATTTGGAGCCGGGAGAAAACCTTGTTCAGGTTTCAGTAACAGCTGAAAATGGTGATGTTAGATATTATGATATTCATGTAATGGTTGGCGAGGATGTTGGTACTCCGTTTACTGAGATAGATGGTGTAAGATATGCTTTCGTTGATTACGAAGAAGGTATAGAGCCTATAGAGGGCTTTGAGTCTACTACTTTAAAATATGAGAAGTGGCAGGTTTTAGCCTATAAGGCTCCTAATGATAAGTTATATGTGGTTCCACTGGTTCCAGAGGTTACAGATGAGGATAACCAGAATGTAAGTGATGAAGAGTATGAGTGGTATATGTATCTTGAGGATAAGAATTGTTTTGTTAAGTATAATGAATATACTTCAAGATATAACAGATATGTAATTATGGATGTTCCTGAGGGAATTGAGGTTCCTAGGGGTTATGTGGAAGCTTCTCTTACTATGAATGGTAATAAGGTTACTGCATATCAACCAGATGGTTATCTTGTTTTGCCTAATGGAAAGGATTTGAAGATATATTTGGTTTACGCTATGAATATAGAAGGTGATGCAGGCTTTTATAACTATGATTTAGGGGAGAATACATTCATGAGATATAATCCTCTATACATAGAGAAAGAGGTTATAGTTATAGCTACTCCTACAGAGGCAACACCAGTAGATGCTACACCAATTAATGCAGTTCCTGTAACAGATTTAACTGATGAAGGCTTTTTCACTAAGGAAGTAATTACCTATATACTATTTGGCGTTAGTGGTTTATTATTAGTATTTATAATAGTTGTGATATGCCTTGGTTGTAAGAATAAGAATCTTAAGGATGAGCTTGAGGATGCTGAGAGTATGGTTCATCAGTTAGCAGGTACTGAAGCTCCTGATAAGAAATCTAAGAAGAAGGCAACAGTTATGGATGATGTGGATTTATTTGCTAATGAAAATGCTGCAAGTAATTCCGCACAAGAGATTGAAGCTAATATAGAACACGTTCCTGAGATGACTGCCATTAATGAGGCAATTAGTGAGGCTATTGAATCATCACAAGTAAAAACAGAGGTTACAGTAGATAATCAGGAAAATAATCAAGCTGATAGTAAGAATGATGATGTGAAGGTTGAAAAGAATGTTTCTGATAATAAAGAGAATGATGAGGCTTCTACAGAGATACCTAAGGTTGAACTTTCACAGCTTGAGATTCCGCAGATTGTTGATGTTGACTATGCAAAACAGTCAGAAGACATTAACAATAAGATAAAGGAAAATTATGATGCTAATATGGACAGTGCATTTTCAAGTAATGATGAGTCATAAGTATTTTTGAGATATGCTTTAATGCGTTTATTTGATTTTTGATATTCCATATTACTTATAAAAAAATATAGCAATATATAAAAAATTATAGTGCGATAATTAAAAAAATGTAGTATAATATACACAAACTGTGCCGTGATATGGTGTGGTTTGTGTATATTAGCGTTTATGGGAGGCTTTTTGAGTATGGAAGGCGAAGTAATTTCAAGGAATTTTATAGAACAGGAGATAGATAAGGACCTTAAAGAGGGAAGATATACAAAGGTTGTAACAAGATTTCCACCAGAACCTAACGGATATTTGCACATTGGACATGCTAAGTCCATATTATTAAATTATGGATTAGCTAAGCAGTATGGTGGTACCTTTAACTTTAGATTTGATGATACTAACCCTACTAAGGAGAAGACAGAGTTTGTTAACTCTATTACAGAGGATATAAAGTGGCTTGGCGCTGACTTTGGTGACAAGGTATATTTTGCATCTGACTACTTTGATCAGATGTACGAGGGCGCAATTAAGCTTATTAAGAAGGGTAAGGCTTACGTATGTGATCTTACAGCAGAAGAGATAAGAGAGTACAGAGGAGATTTTAATACTCCAGGTAAGAATAGCCCATATAGAGATAGAACAGTTGAAGAAAATCTTGCTCTTTTTGAAGCTATGAAGAATGGTGAATTTCCTGATGGTTCAAAGGTTCTTAGAGCCAAAATTGATATGGCAAGCGGTAATATTAACATGAGAGATCCTGTAATATATCGTATTGCAAGAATGACTCATCATAATACAGGAGATAAGTGGTGTATCTATCCAATGTATGACTTTGCTCATCCTATAGAGGATGCTATTGAGGGAATTACTCATTCAATTTGTACATTAGAGTTTGAGGATCACAGACCTCTTTATGAGTGGGTAGTTAATGAGCTTGAGTATGAGAATCCACCAAGGCAGATAGAGTTTGCAAAGCTTTATCTTAAGGACGTTGTAACCGGTAAGAGATACATTAAAAAGCTTGTTGAAGACGGAGTAGTTGACGGTTGGGATGATCCAAGACTTGTGTCACTTTCAGCGCTTAGAAGAAGAGGCTTTACACCTGAGTCAATTAAGATGTTTATGGAGCTTTCTGGTGTTGCAAAGGCTCATTCAACATCAGATTATGCAATGCTTGAGTACTGCTTAAGAGAGGATCTTAAGCTTAAGGCTAATAGAATGATGGCTGTTTTAGATCCAATTAAGCTTGTTATAGACAACTATCCGGAAGGACAGGTTGAGTACTTTGATATTGATAATAATCAGGACGTACCGGAAGCAGGCACTAGAAAGGTTGCATTTAGCAGAGAGCTTTATATTGAGAGAGAAGACTTTATGGAGGAGCCACCTAAGAAGTACTTTAGACTTTTCCCAGGCAACGAGGTAAGACTTAAGGGTGCCTACTTTGTAAAGTGTGTTGACTATAAGAAGGATGAAAATGGTAATATTACTGAGATTCATTGTACCTATGATCCAGAGACAAGAAGTGGTTCAGGCTTTGAAGGACGTAAGGTTAAGGGTACAATTCATTGGGTATCAGCAGAGAGTGCCATTGATGCGGAGGTAAGATTATACGAGAATCTTATCGATG
>JAGALE010000186.1 GCA_017625335.1 Lachnospiraceae bacterium | reverse complement strand
TGTGTATTATAAGGAGGAATAACATGGATTATAGTATTTTATCAGCCAAACAACAGGAAATTTTAGAGTATCTTAAGGATTGTATACTAAAAAAGGGGTATCCACCAGCAGTAAGAGAAATATGTGAAGCTGTAAAGCTTAAATCTACCTCTTCTGTTCATGCGCATTTGGAAACTCTTGAAGAAAAAGGATTTATTCGTAAGGATCCAACTAAACCAAGAGCTATTGAGATTCTTGATGATACATTTAATCTTTCTAGACGAGAATTAGTTAATGTTCCTATTGTAGGTGCAGTTAGTTGTGGAGCTCCAATCCTTGCTAATGAGAACATCGAGGGTTACTTCCCTGTTCCACCTGAATATTTACATAACAAAGAGACATTTATGCTTAAGGTTAAAGGTGACAGTATGATCAATGCAGGTATATTTCATGGTGATCTTGTGCTTATAGAGAAGTCTAATACTGCAAGAAATTCTGATATAGTAGTTGCGCTTATAGAGGACTCTGCTACTGTTAAAACCTTCTATAAGGAGAATGGTCATATTAGACTTCAGCCTGAGAATGACACTATGGATCCTATTATTGTTGAAGGTGATATGTCGATACTTGGTAAGGTTATTGGATTGTTTAGAACTTTTTAATTAATAATTCAATTAGTTATTAAAAGGGCTATATGAAGCATGATTTATTAAAATCAGTTATGCTGCATATAGCCCTTATATTAGTTAAATATAATATCACAGTATAATGCGTCTTTGTTTTCTTTACTTGTCATAAATCTGTACCTAACACATTTGCCTTCGTTAAATCTTACATATAGGGATGAATAAGAATACGACAATCCAACGTTAATTTTATTGAAAACCTCTGCTGCTTTTTCAACACTATATTTTTTTAGTTTAATATCAAGTACATATCTATTAAAGCTTTCGGAAACACCAACGCTCTTAATATCCTTAATATCTTTTAGAAAATTAATTATTTTATTATAGATTTCATCGTTAGCCTGAAGGTTAACCTTTGCTGTATATTCATTTATAACCTTGTACATATTTAACCTCCGGCCTGATATAGAAAGATTTAGTATTTCTGCTTATCAGGTATCTTTCTATGTATTTCCTTAAATTTATCAAAATTTCTAATAAACAACTGAACAACCTTAGGGTCAAAATGTTTTCCGCTAAGTCGTATTATCTCATCAAATGTATCCTCCAAGGACCATCCTTTTTTGTAATATCTGTCTGATGTTAAAGCATCGAATACATCACAAACAGCCAATAAACGGCTTATGTAAGCTATTTCTTCGCCCTTCATACCTAGATATCCAGAACCATCCCATCTTTCGTGGTGTTCCTTTGCTAATGTACAAGCAATATGTAGTAGCTCACCTGGACAGTTTTTAAGAAGAGCTTCACCATATAAAACATGACTTTTCATAATATCAAATTCTTCGTCGGTAAGCTTGTTAGGTGAATTTAAGATTTCTTCACTAATCATAAGCTTTCCTATGTCATGCATCATAGATGCTGTACACAGCATATCAACATATTCCTCGTCGAATCCTGATGCACGTCCTAATACACCCATATACTCGGCTACTCTCTTAATATGTTCTCCCGTAAATTTTGATTTACTCTCACTTATCTCAGCAAAGGAATATATAAGTCCTTTTTGGTTCTCCTGCATAGTAACTGCTGTTTTGATGGCAGAATTAATCATATTTGAATTTCGTTCAACTATACTATATGCTACTACTGACATTGCAAAAACCATAATAATGTGTGGTGTTGCACAGCCTAAAAGTGCATCATCAATTCGTTCGTACATACCACCGATAAATATATCTCTAAACATTACAGATATAATACTTGATATGACAATTCCAACTGTTACAAGTAAAGATGTTAATAATACTAAGGTTTGATTATAATAAAGCGATGCAAGTAATATAGGGAATAACATACTTGGAAATGCGTATGATCCAAGCAAGGTTAGCATAGCTGTCATTATAATACAAACACATATAATAACCAAATATTTAGTTCCTTCGGAT
Organism: Lachnospiraceae bacterium; assembly: GCA_017625335.1. Classification (GTDB taxonomy): domain Bacteria; phylum Bacillota; class Clostridia; order Lachnospirales; family Lachnospiraceae; genus Coprococcus_C. Next base: position 1,433 of record JAGALE010000186.1, on the reverse strand, counting down.
GAATCAATTTTAAGTACATTAATGACCAATGTAGGAATTAATGCAATAAATAAAGACGCACCAAAGAAAATAACCATAAGATAAAAATCTAAATCTGTAAGAAAATAGCAATAGCCAAATACAATAAGCAAAACAATACACATAATTCTTAAGCATCTGGCTGATATATGGTTAATCTGTCTGTAATTGTCATCTGCTAATTTGTTTTTTCCCAATGTATTATAAATCTCCTGATGATATTATGATTCCGTCTCTCCAAACATGTTCTAAATCATAAAATGAACGTTCTTCTTCAACGAATATATGAACTATTATATCATAATAATCCAATAATATCCACCCTCCATTTGCATAACCCTCGCGATTTTTAAGCTTTGCTTTTGCCTTATGCATAGATTCTTCCACGCTGTCACATAAGGCTTGAACCTGATTTCTATTGCTTCCATCAGCAACAACAAAATAGTCACCCATAGTTGAAACCTCATGTATATCAATTATTCTAATATCATGAGCTTTTTTATCATCCAAGGCATTATATATTATTTTTAATAATTCTTTAGAATCCATTATATTCTCTCTTTCTTATTTGTTAACATAATAGTTGTATGTGAGCTGTGTCATAAAATCCATCTCGTTGGTTGAATTGTTTAGATAATCCAAGGTGTTTTTTAATATATGAATTACACATACATCAATATCTACAAAGGCTTCACGTCTTATAATATCCATATCCTTTAATTCTTTTCTATTGGGTTCTATATAATCAGCTACAAATATTATTTTATCAAGTAATGTCATATTAGGACGACCTGTTGTATGGTAAGTTATTGCATTAAGAATTTCTTCATCGTCAACCTCATATCTTGCCTTAGCATAGTATGCACCAAGCTTTCCATGTAGCATATCAGGATTTTTTTCTTCGAATTTACTTATAGCCAAACCGTGTTTTCTTGCTTTTTCAAGCTTTTCTTTTGTAGGAAGGCATTTGGCACAGTCGTGAAGAAGACCTGCTATTCTTGCCTTTTCAATATCTACGCCATGAACCATTGCCATGCATGCAGCAGTATACTCTACACCTAATGAATGCTCGAAGCGTCTTTCATTTATCTTACTTTTTAATCTGGAAATCATTTTTTCACGATTCATATATTATGTCCATCCATATAATTTATTTTCTTTAATATAGCTAATTATTGATTCATCCATAAATTCTGTATCTAATTTGCCAGCTTTAATATTCTCCCTAAGCTTACTTGATGATATATCAATAGAGTGTGTATCTAAAAAACAAATTTTTAAAGCAGGATATTTTATTTGAAGCTTATGTGAATAACTAATAATATCGTCAAAGTTACAATCACGTTTAGCTGCTATAAGTGTGCAATTATTAAATATATCTTCAAAATTTCGCCATTTTTCAATGTTAAATAAGG
>JAGALE010000185.1 GCA_017625335.1 Lachnospiraceae bacterium | reverse complement strand
GTAGGTATTAGTGATGAACGTGTAAATACGGTTATATGTACAGCTAGAGGAGAAATACAACCATCTGATTCACCTGATGAAGAAATTGAGGCTGCATGGTATACAAAAGAGGATGTACTTAAGATTATAGAGAATAGACTTCCTATGAGCTTAAGAACACAATCGTTCTTATATATGTGGGCAATTAATTAAAAATATATGAGATTAAGATTAAAGGATATCTAAAAAAGATATCCTTTTTTATTGCATTAAATTTAGTATATGTAAAATTAATATTTAGGAGATGCTACAATGACAAATTTGAATAAACAACAAGATTTAATGAGTAATGACGAAATATATAATTTTGATGACTTTGATATATCAGAAACCAATACTGCAAAACCAGTAATGTATACAAAGTTTGACTTTGAAAGAGAAGTGTTTAATACAGATGTTGTAGACTTAATAAACATTCTTGAATATAAAAAGAACATTATATTACAAGGGGCACCTGGTGTAGGCAAAACATACACAGCAAAGAGATTAGCCTATGCTATGCTTGGTTATAAAGATGATAGCAGAATATTACAAGTTCAGTTTCATCAGAGTTACACATATGATGACTTTATAATGGGGTTAAGACCTACAGCTAGTGGTGGATTTAGATTTGAGTATGGTCCATTTTATAAAATATGTAAGCAGGCAGAAAATGATGCTGAACATAAGCCATACTTTGTAATTATAGATGAGATTAACAGAGGTAATATGAGTAAGATACTTGGTGAAATGTTCAGTTTGATTGAAAAAGACCATCGTAACGAAGCTATAATGTTAAAATACAATAGTGAATATTTCAGTGTACCTGATAATTTATATATAATAGGCACTATGAATACGGCTGACCGTGGATTAGTTATGCTGGACTATGCGTTAAGAAGAAGATTTGCATTTATAACCACAGAACCAGCTTACAAATCAACAGGGTTTAGGCAGTTATTAGCGCAGTCTGATAACCTAAAGTTTAATAAAATAGCAAGAAAGATAATAGAATTAAATAAAGAAATAAGTGATGATGCAATGCTTGGGGCAGGTTTTCAAATAGGTCACAGCTATTTCTGTTTGGGAAGACCAGTTACAGATGAAGATTTAGAAAGAATAATAACGTTTGAGATAATGCCATTACTTGAGGAATACTGGTATGATGATACGGATAATAAAATAGCAACATGGAGAGAGAAATTTACGACTATACTTAAAGGTTAGAGGTGCATTCATAAATGATGATAAATAACAATAGAACAATAGAGAATGCATGGAGCATGCTTCAATATTTATATGATGAACTTAGAACTAAGAGATTTAAAAATATAGATATATCTAATATAGATACATTAGATAATTTGTATGCATTAGTAATATCCATGTGGGCAGCATCTTTAGCTAAAGAGGGATTATATAAGGAATATGTAACACATGAAGATGAAGAAATGTCTTCACCCCAAGGACAGATAAACATACAAGAATCAATAATGAGGCAAACAATGAGTAGAGGTACACTCATATGTAGTTATGATGAACTTAGTGAAAATACATACTTAAATCATGTAGTTAAGGGTACACTACAATATTTATTATATGATAACAATATTGATAAAGATATAAAAATTAATATTCAAAAAACATTACAGTTATTTAATGGAGTGGATTACATAGATATAAACTATGTACATTGGAAAGATATCAAATTTAACAATAGTAATATAAGGTATAAACATTTGATAGAATTATGTAAGACATTACATATGGAGCATAAACTAGAAAAAAGATTAGGTTTAAATGACGATAGAAGACTATATATCTTGTTTAAAAAGCAGCTTATAAAGTACTTTAAAGTTAATTACGGTAAAGAAGACATAGTTGAAGTATATGAGAGGTCATACACACTTGATAGTGAATCGCCTTTTGAAACATATATAAACAGAACACAAAAGATAGTAGCAATAAAAACACAAGAAAAAGCATTACTAGTATTAATAAGATTACAAGATGAACAAATGATTAATGACCCCAGGTTACAGAAGCAAAGACTTTATGAGCTAGTGGGATATCTTAGAGATTATAAGAAAGAATATTCAATAAAAGCTGCTGGTGTTATGTTATATGTTAACATAAACAAGAATAAACTTAATCTACAGCCTATAGCAATAAATAACGTAAATGATTACATGATAGGTGAAACTGTTGTAGATATACACGACCAATGGAGATTCATTACTAATAAAATAGATGACGCTTATAAATACTTTATACAAAGGCATAAAGTAAAGAGAGTAAATAATTAAGAGGGTATACATTAATGTATACTCTTTTTTATTATAGTAAATATTTTTTATTGAATTTTTCAATAAAATATGATATAATTTTTAATAACGGAGGTATAATGTAGTCATGGATAAAATACAAAGGAAATCATTTAATCAAGAAGAAAGACAAAAGATACTAGATAAAACTTGTTGCTCATGTGGACATTGTGGTAAGAAATTGGATGTTACAGAAATGACTGTAGACCATATATTTCCCTTATATAAAGGTGGAACACATGATGAATATAACTTAATAGCATTGTGTAAAGAATGTAATAATGAAAAAAGTAATTTT
>JAGALE010000184.1 GCA_017625335.1 Lachnospiraceae bacterium | reverse complement strand
TGTAAAAATAGTCTCCACCACTCTCCATCACCAAATACTTTGGCATTAGACATTGAGCCTATGGTTCCAATCTTACCCTCACAACCTGCTAAAAAGTTCAAAATATATGCTAAATATTTGTTAGATGAAAGTTGATTCAATACCGACTCACTTACTATTACCGAATTAATAATTAAAAAAACAACACATAGTAGAGCAATACTTATATTTACTTTTCCATACCTTTCAATAAGGCTTTGTTTTTTAGTTTTTTCCATTTGTACCTCCACCAACTTCAAATTTTCATAAGAGAATTATACTCACAGAGCATACAAAAATCAAGTTTCATACAATCACAATGACATATCTTCACACACAACCTTGTATACACAGGTTGTCTACCTGTTACCCACACCCTTCTTATGTGCACTATATTCTACATTTTTCGACATAACAAAAGCTCTTGAAGTGTCGAAAAAGTGCCCAACACTCCAGAGCTCTACTTACAACCATTATCTTATCCAATCTTAGAAAGAATATCCTTTTCATTGCGCTTTGCAAATTCACTTAACGAATATGAACGTATTCTTTCTTTTACAATATTAGGGATTAAAAAACCATTACTAGTAAGTTTAGCACACCTATTGATAATTGTTTTATTTGTTACCCCAACCAATTTACTTACATCAATTGGTGTAAATTCTAACAGCCTCTTTTTCAAAAGAAATCGCAATAACTCTTTCTCCTTTGTATTCAAATATGATAAGCTACCATCCAAATCATCTGCTTGAGCACCCTTGGATAGCTCGCATACCTTTTTTGAATACAACTCAACCATACGCAGGAAATAATTGATCCAAATCTCTGGATGTGGAGGATTTTCTCTACCTGAATAATATAGTGCCGGAAGACCCATTTGAAGCGAATCATAATACTCATCAGAATCATAAGCAAAATATTCTTCTAAAGAACCAATTCCATTAAATCCATAACCATATAAATCTAAAATATATCCCGACATAAGTCTCGCCGTTCGTCCATTACCATCTTCAATGGGTGAATCGTTACTAATTGATAATGAACTACCGCTGCAATGATGAGTGGGTGGTCATCTGTTGTATTCATATATTCCACTAATTCATCCAACAAACTAGGTATATCTGAATATTCGGGTGGGATATAATCAGGTGTTCCCGTAGTTGCATCATATACTGCAAATAACACACCTGGAGGCATGGCACCTCTAAGGCCTATTTTTTCTTTAGATGCACCTTTCTCGACCATAGCTTGCACTTCAAGTATCATATCTTTTGAAAAAGCCTCATTTTTCTTCAGTTTTTCCTCAAGCAGATTCAATGCCAGAAAATAATTTCTAATTTCTTGTTCAGGTTTCAAAAAATGCTTATGCTCATCTCTCTCAATAACCTCATCTGCCTGTTTTTCCGTAAGGGGATTACCCTCGATCTTATTTGAAGCATATGAGCTCTTCTTCTTGGAATTCTTGCGCAATCTATTCTTAGTCATAGGTGGTAATTCTATTGTGCTTAATGAAAAACGATTTCCATCTATAGCTGATATTCTTTTTAGTATTTCATTAGACAATATAACTTTTATCACAAACATCACCTCTTTGTTATAACGTATACTATTAATAGTATACTCCTCTCAATCTAAATTTTCCATTATTTTTTCACTAATTTTACACTATTTTTCACTATTTATTATAATTTATGACTATTTTTTTCTCTTATATTTTAAATCATCGTAGTGACTATGGCACTTTTCGGGCACTTATTTCACTACAATTTTTATTATTAAATTATTATGTCACTGGTCGTGGGCAGGACTTCCTTTTCCGTCAATCCGTCGTAAAATTCGCTGTTTTCTATGTTCCACAGCTTCAACTCCAGTTACCCGCATTTAAAGGCAATCATTTTATATGGTTGCTTTTTTAGTTTTACCCTAGGTATACTCAAATTTTTCTAGCAAAACAAAAGCTCTTGAAGTGACGAAAAACATCCGTCATTCCAAGAGCTTTATTAATATTTTTATTTCAACATTATATAAATGTTTTACATCTTAACATCTTACCTTTTTTCTTCTCTCAATTATCAGAATTCCTGCTATAGAAAGCATCATAAGAATTAAAATCTGATAAATCGGAGTATCATCTCCTGTCTTAACATGAGTATCAGTAGATGTAGTTGGAGTATCTGTTGTTGATGTTGTTGGTGTATCCGATGTATCTGTTGTTTCTGATGTATCCGGAGTTCCCGGAGTACCTGATCCATCCGAAGAATCATCCATTCCACCTGAGCCACCTCCACCTATAGTCTCCTCTGTGGTTGTTGTAGCTTCAGTTGTCTCCTGCGTAGTGGTTGTAGTCTCTGTTGTTTCTGTAGTCTCCTCTGAAGTTATTGCCTTATCCTCCATCACCACAGTACCACCCGTTACAGCTGTCCACTTATCATCTATTTTAACAAATACATTACCACTTTCATCAAGCTTAAACATTATACTCTCTGCTATCTCATAGCCCTTCGGTGCAGTTGTCTCTGTTAACGTGTACTCCTCACCCTGTGCAAAGCTTGATACCAGTATCTTATGAACCGCATTACTTGATGTCCATGAATCAATAACCTTACCACTCTTATCAGTAACCTTAAGGCTTGCTCCTGGAAGTTCCTTCTTATTAGCCATATCAACCTTACTTATGCTGATATACATAGGTTCATCCTTCATTACAACAGTATTAGCGTCAACCTTAGTAAATACTCCATTAGCATTCTTAGTAAGAACATTTCCGTCCTTATCCACCTTAAATACTATGCTTTCAGCTATCTCATAGCCATATGGAGCTGTCTTCTCTGTCAGCGTATATTCTTTTTCAGTTTCAAACTCTGACAATGGAATACTATGCTTCTTCGCTCCTGATGTCCATGTGTCAATCACCTTACCTGAGGCATCAGTTACTGTAAGACTTGCTCCGGAAAGCTCTTCGCTGTTTGTAGCATCTACCTTACTGAAGTATGCGCTTCTCACATTATCCTTCATAACAACTGTATTATCAGTCACAGCAATGTAGGAATCGCCTTCTTTCACCTGCACTACTCCATCACTTGTAATTCTAAATGTAATTGATTCTGCAATGTCGTAACCATACGGTGCTATAGTCTCAGTAAGAATATAATCTGCGTCTGCAACAAACTGAGTCATTGCAATACTACGCTTCTCTGTAGTTGAATCCCACTCAGCTACTACGCTTCCCGCCTTACTCTTAATTACAAGATGGGCTCCAGGAAGCTCTTTACTATTAGTTGCATCCACCTTACTAATATAAATCTTACTTACATCATCAATCATACGAATTGTGTTATTATTCGCTACAGCAAAGCCTGTTTCATCAGGAAGCTTAGTGTATAACACTCCACCCTCTGATATATAGAACTCTATGGATTCTGCTATCTCATATCCATAAGGCACCTGAGTTTCTGTTAGCTTGTAAACCTCATTTGCCTTGAACAAAGAAGCAATAACCAAGTCCTTAGGACCATCAACTGCATTTGACACCCAGCTAGTAACTGTTGAACCGTCACTTACCTTCGTAATCTCTAAGGTTGCTCCTGTTATCTCTCTAGAATTAACCAAATCATACTTGCTAATGTGTATAAGCTGACTATCATCAACCATAGTAATCTGGTTAATACCTAATGGTGAGTAGGTAGCACCTAAATCAGAGCTTGTGTGCAAATCCCCATCGGCATCTATTGCAAAATACACATCATCCGCCTTCATATATCCAAAAGGAACCTTTGTCTCTACAAGCTTATACTTGTTAAGCGGATTAGCCACATTAGAAGCTGTACTTGGCACCTTAAGATAACTACCAATATCTATAGGGTCGCTTCCACTTGTAAATACATTAATCACATTTCCAGCTTCATCATATAAAGTTATCTCTGCCCCCTGAAGCATAATATTAAGATCACTCTTCTTAGACAGCTTTACAGATATAGCATCATCAACCATAGTAATTATATTGCCTGTCTGCACTACTCCGCCGATTTCAACCTGTCCGTCACTGTTAATTGTAAATTCAATGCTATCTGAATACTTATAACCATCCGGTGCTCCGGTTTCTATAAGCTCATAGGTATGATTTGTATCAAACTTATCAATATCAATAACCTGAGCAGTAGTCTTAGAAACCCATGAAGCTATCTCTGTATCATTATTAGTCTTGTCAATAATCTTAAGGCTAGCACCAGGAAGCTCTTCACCACCTGCAATATTAACCTTACTTATAATTACATCATCTGAGAATGGTACATCCTGCATAATAAGCTTATTATCAGCAACCTTTACATAAGTTCCTGCGTTGTTCTTAGTATACATCTGCCCAGTGTAATCCAAGTAGAAATGTATATCCTCTGCTTTATAATACTTACTTGGTGCAGTGTACTCCTTAAGAATATACTCAGCATATTCTCCCTTTGCAGAAGGTACTGTAATTCCCATATTAGCTATCATTGCAGAATCAACTATGTAATCCTGACCATTAGCCGTAAACCAGCCTCTAAGAATTGTACCGTCCACAGAGCATATCTGAAGGAATGCTCCCGGAACTCTGTCACCGGTTAACTTATCAACCTTAGATACAGTAAAGCCCATAGCCTTATCCTTCATTATAACTGTATTAGTACTTGCATTAGCATTTGTAATAACCTCAGCATTAGAGTCGCTGTTATCCATAAGCTGAACGGTTCCGTCCTCATTAAACTTAAATGATATGCTGTCAGAATATCCATATCCATCTGGAGCAGCTGTCTCAGTTAATGTGTAAATTGTGTTAACCTTAAGCTTGCTACTACTTATAGAATGAGCCTTGGTTGTACTTGTCCATGAATCAATCAAGTTACCCTGAGCGTCTGTAAGCTTTAAGGATGCCCCATAAACCTCTGCCGAGCCAGTTAAACTTTGCTTGCTGATATCAAGTGCAAGGACTTTATCCTCAACGGTATATCTAGAATCGCCTACACTTGTATTTTTGTAAATATAAACATTTCTTACATCATTTGGTATGTTGCTACTATCATTATATTTTCCTGATTCATCAGGAATATCGCCAATTGTAACCTTAATCTCTTCATCACTTAAACTATATCCATCCGGAGCCTCAATCTCCCTAAATGTATAGGTTACTCCATACTCTAAGCCTGTGAATACAACCTTTCCAGTCGAATCAGAAATTGCCTGTGCAACAGGAGCTTCTTTACCTTCTCTATAGGCTGCAAATCTAGCGCCCGCTAAACCATTTCCGTAGTTATTGTTCTTCTGAAGTTCTACTCTACCAACTGTTTTATAGTTGTAAAGTGTGGTTTCTGAGCCTGTTAAAGCTTTTACATCTTCTTTTTTAGCTAATTCCCATTTCACATCATGATGATAACTTGTTAATACTTCAGCATTCACCCTGAAACTATTCTTAGAATCATCAATCTGATATCCGGTTGGAGCAGTTTTTTCTCGAATAATATATTCATAAAATTCTACTGGGATAGCATCAGGGTTTGGTGTGGTTGTTACATTCATAAAATAAACATAACCCTCTGCATCAGACACTGCAGTATCTACCAATTCTGTATTGCTATCATCTATCACTCTATATAATTCAAACTCAGCTCCAGCTAAATCTACTAGCGTATTTCCAGTCTCATCATAAGCCTGCTTCTTAAACTTAAAGCTCATAAATGGAGAAACTATAGTCTTCTTTTCATTTGTAGTAGCTTTCTCCACAACTGTATTACTATTTACAACAACCTCATAGAATTCAGTATCCAGCTTATAATCCGCAGGTGCTTCTGTCTCTCTTACATAGTAGGTACCGAATCTAAGGTCAGTAAATGTAGCAATACCATTACCATTTGTAGTTGCTGTAACCGGCTTATTATTTGCATCATATACTATTTTCTTATTTGCATCATAAAGTGTATATGTTGCACCTACAACCTTGGTATTAGGATTGGCATTATCTGTCTTAGTTATCTGAATCTTTCCTGCTTCTTTTTCGTTTTCAATAGTATCAATTTGCTCCAAAGCATTCTCAGATGGTGTAAATGTATACTCTGTATTATTTAGAATGTATCCATCTATAGTAGCTGACTCCTTAACAGTGTATTCAACTCCTAATTCCAGCTTATCGAATACAACCTGGCCGTTACTATCAGTTTTCTTAGTTGCAAAAGGATTAGTCTCACCTTCCTTAGTTATTTCAAAGGCTACACCAGCCAATTTATTGGTTGCATTACCCAACTCAACCTTATTAATAGTCCACTCGCCATAGAGTTTATCGTTAGTTAGGTTGATGGTAGGTGCCTTATTATTTTCTGATAAAATTATTCCATCCTGACTGACAGTATTAGATTTATCATAACCATTAGGTATCTTAGATTCTACAACCTTATAATCTCCTTCATCCAGGTTATTAAAGGTGATTCTACCATAGCTGTCTGTTGTACCAACTATATCTTCACCTTCCGAATCTATAGCTACTTCATATGACAGTGACGAAGAATTATACTTATATAGCGTAAACTCAGCTCCCTCTACATAATCGCCAAACTGGTCACTCTTAACTATCTGTATAGAATACTGTGACTGTTCTTTATTCTCTACATAGATATTCTCACCTGAGCTAACAACATTAAGTGTTCCATTATTAGCACTTACATAGCTTTCAATAGCTGACTGCACACTAGCATAATCCTTACCAGGAAGAACTACGTAATAAACCTGGTTTGTCTTAACATAGCCCGCAGGAGCTTCTGTCTCTTCTACAGTATAAAGAATATCATATAATAAGTTGACAGTCTTCATACCATCAGCGCCTGTGGTGATTAAACCTACAGATACACCCTTATGTTCATTTTCATCATTATAATTCGGGTTATATTCGACATTTCCGTCTACTACCTTGTATGCCTTAACTTCGAATTTAGCTCCACCAAGTGGTGTAATTCCACTGTATTTTGATAATCTGATAGAACCATATTCTGAATCAGCCCATGCACTACTCTTTTGGATGGTTCCAGTAAGCTTTACAGAATTCTCTGAAAATGTCTCATTATTTGCATATAAAGAGCATGCATTTCCTACATCAACTGCATTTCCCAATGACTCAAAGGTTGGATTAGAATCTGTATGAGTTACATTTACTCTTACTGTATATGTAAGTCTACAGTGTGTAGCATCAGGAATATTGTGTATGGTTAATGTGTTAGTTGTAGAATCAAAGGATGAGTTTATTCCTGAGATGCTACTAGTTGTATTATTATCTCCAACCGCCATAAGCTTTACCGAACCAATATCAAGCTGCAAGCTCTTACCCATTACATCCTCTAAGCTTAACGTACCTGTTCCATCCACAAGATCAAGGGCCTGTGGGTTGATATCAATCACATAATTTGCATAAGGTGCTGTTGTTGAATCGTATGTATAGGACTTTGATAACAAAGTACCTATGCTTGGAGTTCCTGTACCATTTGCCACAGTACTACCAAGCTCCTTCTCCTGATTTGAGACATCGCTGCTCATAAGGAAGGCACTAACCTCGTTAGACATATTTGCCTGGGAAATATCATTCTCAAGCATATATCTTACAGTATTTGCATCTAATGCCAATGAATAATACAACTCAAAATAATGAATTCCGTTAGGATTATTCCTAATATATTCTGTTATATCAAACACTATGGTTCCATTTGAAACCTGTGCTGTTATAAGGTCTGTTGCATTACCGCCAACTTTAATAGATCCCGGCACAACAGTAAATCCCGCATTAGGAATCGCTGAGCCATCTGTTGCAGTAATGGTAGGTGTGTCGTAGATATATATCTTCTTGTTATAATCTACCACATCATCATAATAATTATTAGCTCCCTGAACCTGAACCCCCCATGATACTGTAGTTCCGTTAGTTCCGTTATGCCACTTATAAGGAACTATATTAACATACAGAAAAAGGATTATATACAGCGATTGTGGCTGGTTTCTTTATCGCCGTTTTGGGTGG
>JAGALE010000183.1 GCA_017625335.1 Lachnospiraceae bacterium | reverse complement strand
TATATGCTAGATGAAATCAATAACTTAGAATTTGAGGAATATGAAATTTTAAGGGATTACAACTAATAAGGAGTGGGTATTATGGCTAATATCGAAAAGCATTTGGAGAGAGAAGAAGCAAAAGGAGGTAAAGGCATGGAAACATGGATGAAGATATTATTAAGTTTAGCAGGAGTGGGATGCATCGGAGTAATCGCATTTGGCATTGCAACATTTCAAACAGTGAAAGAAAACGAAGTGACTGAGGCTAGTAAAAATGTGGAGCCTGTAGTAGTTCAGGTGCAGGACAGTACGGTGACGCAGACAGAGACTGAGAAAGTAGTGGACAAGGTAATTGAAGAGGTTGAAGAGAAAGAACCTGAGATTACATATACTGACCAAGGGGAAGTCATTGTAGAAGATGAAGCATTAGCAGCAGTCATGAACAGTATAGATGAAGATACTACAGAAGCAGTGGTAGAGCAGACCGAGCAAGTGCAGGTGCAGGTGGTTGAGGCAGCAGACTTTGTAGTAGAAGACATTGAGCCATGTCAGTTATACGCAGTTCAAACAGTAAACATGCGTAAGGGACCAGATGCAAATGACTTTGATAAGGTTGGTAGCTTGAAATTGAATGAGAAGGTGACAGTGGTAGGTATTGTTAAATCATATAAAGGTGAACCTGTGCTATGGTATAAATTACAAGGTAGCAAAGGAAATACTGCTTTTGTTTCCGGCGCTTATTTAGCAGAGAAAGAAGTCGTTGTAGTTGAGAATAAGCCAGCAGAGCAAAGTGGTGGAACACCTGCTGAGAATCAACAGAGTACATCAAATCAAGAAATAGCAAATTTGTTTAATAATCTTACAGATGGTAATATTTTTGAAGGAGCAACTGGTTTGGAACAGGCTGTATCAGATGCTGGTGGTGCAGCAGCAGGAGTAGAATTACATTAATAATATTAATAACATTAATTTAGAGGACACCCTTTGGGGTGTCCTCAACTGTTATAGGAGGTAGATAAAAATTATGAAGAAGTGTAAAAAATTATTAATTATATTAATGACATTAATTATGATTATGGCTATGCCTCTTACAGTCAGTGCTACATCAGGAGATAATGCTGATGGCGGAGGAAGTGGTGGAGCTTCATCTAGTGATATAGGTGGTGCTTCAGCTTCAAAGAGTGGGTATCGTATGTATGTTGTGGATTACGATGGTAATTTGAAATCAAAAGTAATTGATTTAGTAACTCAAATTCCTGTTGTAAACGGAACTGGCTTAGTCACTAGAATAGGTAGCGGTCATGTATCATCTTTATCAGATATATACATTATGGATAGTAATATGCCACGTCCCTTCATTTATAGTGGAGCTTTTATAGGTAATGGACTAGCTGTGAAGGAATGGATGCGTAGTAAAAATGACTCTGGAGAACAAAATATATGTGCTATCATATATAATTATTTAGGGGAAGATATATTAAATTTGTTCAGAGACACTACAGAAGAAATGTACTTATGCATAGAACCAATAGCATGGCATAATCTGTATGCTACAAATGATGCATCAAGTAACATGGGAATATCTTATTATGGAACATTCTACAACTGGATGGTTTTATTGAAAGGATTAGGATTTGAGAGTTCAGGCTTTACAAGGACATTAACGAACAATGTATTAGGTAGGTGTATGACATTAGCTTACGATCAAGCAAATTTAGGCTTGGTGTATCCTACATCAGAAGGGAACATTACACTTGATAATCTTGGAGCACAAGGATGGGGAATGCAAATCTATAGGAATATTGATGTATTACCTGCATGTACTACCTTTGATGAACTAATAGGAAACACTCCTCACAAGGCTCCTGACGAGTCAGTAACAGGGGAAATCAAGATAGTGAAAAACTATCGTACAAAGACTAACACAGGTTTAATAGATGACGGCTGTTTTGTAAAGGAGCAACGTCCTAATGAAATAGTCATTGAAGATGAAATTGATTATAAAGTCATTGAATGGCAGGTAAGTAATATAGTAACTACACCTGATAGTACCAATTATAAAATACCTGGCTACATATCGGATAAAGGGAAGACACCTAAAACAATCATGGTAAAACAGCCCGGAAAGGTGTTATACGTTCTTTTACAAAAAGAGAACATTACTAAAAAAGAAATAGAAGGTGATTACCAGATAGAAGAGAGTTGGATAACCAAAGCAATAGACCTTTCTACATCTGAAAAAGGTGAGGACATCCTAAACGGAAAGTCATTTAATTGGAATTATAATGCACTAGTATGTCCCGGTCACGAAGAAGATTGTGGCTGTACTTTAAAAGCAGGAGAGTCCTGTACAGAAGACCATACATATTCCTGTACTCATAGCTTAGTTGATGATGCTTGGACATTTAAAATTAAGAATAGTAAAGTAGATGCATTCAGTAAAATTGTTGCATACAACAGTTTTTGGTCTGATTACACTAACGAAGTATCAAAGACTAGAACTGGTTTAGGCAGTGGCACTGAATCCACAGAGCATGAATATAAAATGGTTATACATAGAGGTCAAGATGAGCTTAGTATCGCAAAATGGAAAAATGAGAATCCTGCATTAGATAGTTTGGACAATTTCAATACTTCAAATACAGAGAGTAAGAGATTAAAGTCCAATTATAATGAGGCAATCAGTTTAACCATGGCTGATGATGCACCTGATAAGAGTACGAGTAGCAAGGGAACAGAAGAGGGTTGTACAGCTTCTGACTCAGCAGCATTATCTGAAGAATTAACTATTGATTTGGATATTGAAGTAAAAACATATAGCGGCAAACAGAATGGAGGACAGTTGAACACAGATATTAACAATAGTGAAATGATAACCTCTGGAACATCTACAAAAATCGTAAGCGGGCGTATGATTGATAGCGGTTTACAATTTAGTTTCAGACCTTATATACAAATGCAGTATCAGACACTTTCTAGTGATGGTGAGGTGGCAAGTGATAAAATATTTGTACTTGGTGATTACAACAGAAGCATGAAGTTAAACGACTATGCCGAGGTGTCATGGGAGAAGAGTGGAAGTCCTAATTTAAGCTTAAATTCAACCCAATGGTCTGGTCATGCAACAGTGTTTTCAGATTTAGGTAAAACAGATTGTTTACTTCCGGGCGGAGCAACATTGTCATTGTCAATTAAAAAAGATGCACGTCAAAAAGTCACTGTAACCACATATCAATGCATCTTAGATGGTGATGGACGTGAGCAAACAGAGATTACCTCAGGAGAAACAATCAACGGTTTCACTAAAGAAACTGCATTACAATACCATGAAGGCTATGTAAACAGTGTAGTGAATGGATTAAGTGGACTAGGAGTAGCTCAATATCAAAATAAGGATTACGGAGCAAATCCTTTTGACGGTCAGTTAGTATATGCGGAGGCAGATATTTCAGATTTGGACAATGGCAGTAATACTGCTTCTCCATTATCAGAAAAGAAATACTATTTCAAGCTTGATAACCCGGGAGAAGCTGATAGTGGCTTATTGGATGTTAAGAGAGGTACTACAAATACTCAATATTATGTGTTTAGTTCAGATATAGCTGGTAACATTTTGATGAATGGTAGTGTCATCCTTACAAAAGACCAAGGCATTGAATCATTAAGTGGCACTGCAAAAATGATTAATAGCAAGACTTATGCAGTAACAAAACTTGTAGATGCTATTGAAAGAAATACAGGCAATGATATTACTGAGTGGGCATCAGATGGTAAATGGTACAACGAAGCCTTTGATG
>JAGALE010000013.1 GCA_017625335.1 Lachnospiraceae bacterium | reverse complement strand
TAATCTATAAATCCATAATATTTATCAGACAATTTATACTTAGCATCATCAAAGTCCCATTCGTTAAATATATTGTGTGTATATATTTTCATTAATGATGGATACCTGTCATTCTTTTCAAAAAAATATAATTCATCTCCCCGATAACGAGCATGTGGAATTATCTTAAATAACTTGTCCCTTATTTCAGCTATCCAGTATTTAATTGTAACTTTTTCAAGTGCATCAAGCGCCTCCAGAAATCCTGAGGTACCTTTAACATAGTTCCTAAACGCTTCATCCTCCATGAGATTCACTGCCATAAGTCGGCACATTTCCTCATAGTCATACTCATCATATACAACTGACAGAAAATACTTCTGAAAGAAACGAACTGTATTATCTCCTATAATTCCTTCTAAAAACATGCAACAAATAGCAGTCTTAAAGCAATCTAAGGAACGATTTTCCTGTGGAGCTTTAAGTTCATATAACAAGGTATATTTCAAAGCTTCACCCAATTTATAACAAGGCAGAACATCTAATCTCTTTTCCTTCTTTAACTCACATTCATCATCATAAAAATCTTCATAAAAATTTTCATAAAACGGATCATCAAACATACAGTTCACCCCCTTTGCCTATAATCTATCGTCCACATATTCAATACCCGAATATGGTACATACATGTCGTATCTGTCAGCCAAAGCTTGGCTTAACGAGCTGCTGCTTTCCAATATTTTCTTTAACATCTCTATATTATCATCAATCTTATTCTCGAAAAAATTAATGCTGTTCACAGACGGAAATGCTATAAAAAACTGTTCATCCTTATTACATTCAATCTCAAAGTCCAAAAATGCACTTAATATAGCCGACATATCATCAGTACCGTTCATAACACGCTTTAGCACGTTCAGTATCTTTTCAAAGTTTTCTATATTCTTTACATCTTTTCCTAACCTAGGTTTAAGCTGTTGTATAGCTTCTTCTACACCATTTAAGGTCATAGATGGCACATCAAGAAATGTTTCACATCTTAATATATCCTCTGTTTCCTTCAGGGAATAATCACTGATAGATATTTCATTACCTATAAGTCTTGTCATAAATGTTCTCCACAATGCAATGTTCTCTATCTCTTTACTTACCCCTGTTACACTTCCATCTAAATATAACTTATATGGAGCAAAATAATGTCCCTTTCCCTTTGGCCATACCATAATATAGTCCTCATTATCACATATATATTCTTCTATATAATAATATTTCTTTATCTTGGTAACCTTATTATCCAGCTTAGAATATATATATCCATCTTCTAAATCATGATATATTAAAGCTCCAGAGTCCAACATTCCTATGAACCTCTTGTTACTATGTACAATCTCTACACCATTATATATGTCGTACTCTGCAAAAGATAATTCTCCTATTTTGCCTTTATAATTAAGATACATACTATCTCCATTATCAGCAAAAGCTTCTATACTTTTATATTTATCTGTCAACATATATGAACTGCTTCCCAAGAATGCGTCAGGCGAAACCAAACCAAAGCACAAGCAGGTGTAATCCACCTTACATAAATTCTTGTTTTCAAAGCCAGCCATATAATATAAAGCTCGGTTAAAGTTTCCATGTAAGTATATCTCCGGCAAAAGATTAAATATATACACCTCATTCTTATATGTCCAACCAGGGATGCCAGCTTTGTATTCATTAAGGGACTCTACAACATGTTTAAATCCCGTCTTGGATTGTACAATTCTCTGCATTCTAGAATCTAACTTAATACGCTTCTTCACAGTGTCTACAATTTGCGTTCTTAAGTCGTCATCATCCTTAAATCCTTTCTTCAAATTCTGAACCTTATACGCAACCTCTTTAAGGAATCTAACTGTTTCTTTTGTAAGCAGATTTTCAAAATGTATGGCAATAACCGAAGCCATATAATTGCCCATATCTTCCACTTTATCTTTGGTAAGCAGTTCTTTCATTCCTTTTTTTAATGCTTTTCCTAACTTACCCTTTTCCTCCGATTTTAACTCTATATTCAAATCCTTATTAGACATAAGACACCATCCTTTCTATCTGCTTACAAATAAACCATTGTTATTTTTCAATATAGGCTTCCGAATTATCAGATACAATTCCTCCATATCCCATATCCGGTGCCTTATCTCCTTTTTCAACAAGCACTATCTGAATTCCCTCTAATCTCTTGCTACATCCTGCTGTTCCTGCTGCATCACCATTCTTTGCCCAACCAAGCCAACCATAAGACTGAGCATGAACTCTATAATACACATCATACTTTTCAGCCATTTCATCAGTAAGATCTATGCAAATAGCCTCAAGTCTTTTTGACTCACCCCATGTTCCTGACATCTCTCCATTATAGCTCCAGGTAGACTTATCATTTAAATCACCCTGCCATCCATATGACTGAACATGTGTGGTGTATATTATATCTCCATAGCATTCCTGATTAGTGATATCTATTTCGATTCCTTCAAGTCGCTTTGACTCACCTTCTGTTCCACTCATCTGACCATTATATTTCCAGCCTTGCCATCCATAGGTCTGCACGTGGGTTCTATAAGCAACATTAGGTGTTTCCTTACCTGGAATTTCAGGCCACATTGGGTCTGTTGATTCATGATTAACAACTGGTGAAGGATTTATAGTTGTTACATACTCGTAATCACAATCAGAGGTTACACCCTTGTAATTATTTGGAACATTACCACCTTTTTTTACAACCACTATCTGAATAGCTTCAAGACGTTTACCATAGCCTGATGTACCTGCAGGTGCTCCATTTCTAGCCCAAGCTAACCATCCATAGGATTGTGCGTGAACTCTATAATAAACATCATACTCCTTTGCATCTTCACCTGTAAGTTCAATCATAATAGCTTCTAAACGCTTCGACTCTCCCTGTGTTCCGCTCATATCTCCATTAGAACTCCAAGGTAACCATCCATATCCCTGACAATGAGTTGTATATCTAACACCTAAATCAACATCATTGTATGCCTCATCAGAAAACACTTCAATCTTGATTCCTTCTAAACGCTTTCCTTCTCCTACAGTTCCACTAATCTCTCCATTTTCAGGACAAATATTATAGCAACTATAACAATCGCTGATATCATCACACTCCCAACCATAGCCCTGTATATGTGTATTATATCTTATTGTTACACCCGGATATTCTTCCACATTTACAAATTCACAATCTGTAATTCCATCAACTTCAACGTATATAGAAGCATAGCCTTCAGAAATGCCTGTAACATTGCCATTATGGTCTACTACAGCCACCTCTTCATTTGAACTCCACCACTTTACCTCTTCATTCTGCATTCTCTCTTCTTCAATATATAAGGACATATGCTTTGTTTCTCCAGGTCTTAAATATAACTCACCATCACCAACCTTCATATATCCAACATAGATAAAATCATCCACCTCAAGATCGACTTTTTCTATAAGCATTTCATCAAGAATTCCAATAGCAGTCTTATCAAATCCTCCTGCAATTACATTAACGTATGTAGTTTGATTAGTGTGAGGCGCTGGTACTGTGTTTATTATCCAACTTCCATCAATATAAGAAGCAGACATAGCTGTTTGGTAAGTACTATTAACCGGATTTATGTACACAGATGGAATGCCAATATAGTTAAGCATGGCACCATAAAGTCTGTTAGATTCTGTTTCTCCTCTAACTAAAGTATTTCTTGTTACATAATCGTACACTGCTCTAGCTTTCTCATAATTACTTTTAATACCATTAGTGAGCTCATGAGCTTTGTTGTACATATTTTCTCCTAAATAGTTGTAATAAAACTCATAATATTCACTGTTGTTAAAATCATCAACCACAGATGTAGTATCTATTTCATATAATTTCTGCATAAGCTTATCATATTTTTCTACATGCTCTTTTTTGTAGTCTCTATCCCATGGTTGTATGTAGATTTCTCCATTGGTTATAAGCATATAACACACCTCATATGTACAGCAATCCACATCATAATATAATACATACTTTCCATCAGCATATTTTGACATATCAAGTTTTGCGTACGGAGCATATCCTGAATATTTAAAATGCTGATATATTAACCAATCCACTCCATCTGTATAATCATCAGCATCATCATACATTCTAAGTCTAAAATACTCATCTTCCTCGTACTCATCATAGTAATAGGTCTCAGAGAAATCGCCCTGAACAATTAAACTTTTACCAGCTACAGACCACTTTATAAAGTCAGTGCTGTAATAGGAGCTCTGAAATTCCTTAAACCAAATACTACCTTCATCATCTACATAAGCTATATTACTTTCTAAGGCTTCATAGATAACATTTGCAGTGGTTTCTACTGAACTGAATAAGATAATAACAACCACTAATACCATTGCACTAACTACATTTACTAACTTTTTCATAATAATCTACCTCCTTCTATATGTTTCTAATAATACAATCCATCTTTTCCCCAAAAATATTTCATATTTTTTTAATTTTTTCAAAAAAAATCTCCTGGCATGTATTACTCAGGAGATTTATATAAATTTCATCTATGCTCTTTTATTCCATTCCAAAATATTTCATAGCCTTCCAAAGACCTTCCCTAAAACACTCTAATTCATGCTTCCCTTCTTCTATAGGGATAAATTTATATCTCATTTTAAGCTTATCCAAGGTCTCTATAAGGTCCTTATTACGAGAATACAGCCACTCCTTAGTTCCACAGGTCAAAACTACCATAGGCATACCTTCTCTAAGTAATCTCAACGCCGCTATTGGATTTTTGTTTTTATTATCTTCTATATCATCTAATGGTAAAAAGCTTTCTATGAATGTATCCTTTACTTCCTCACTATCAGGCTTTAGCGCTCCCCATATTCGAGGGTCACCAATGGCCACATCATGGGCTATAAATGATCCTGAAATAGAAATTACTTTATCAAATTCTTTTGTTTGAGCCGCTGCAATTAACATAGCACCATAGCCGCCCATTGAAACACCCCCTAATATCAATTGAGTTTCTGCAGATACATTAATGTATTTCCTAGTTAACTCAGGAAGCTCCTTAGCTATAAAGTTATCACAACGATACTCTTCACTAGATATATAGTAGCAATTTTTCATTAATGGAATCGCTATTGCTACACCGAATTTTTCGCTTAGTTTTTCTAATTC
>JAGALE010000012.1 GCA_017625335.1 Lachnospiraceae bacterium | reverse complement strand
CATTTTCTGCTATATCAGAAACATCAAGGCTCATAGAATCTGTAACTCCATCTGTTACAACAGCTGTTCCAGGGATTTCATAATCAGAACCTACGGAAAATGTTTCGCTAGTAACACCATTTGCTGACTCATCTAAATTATCATCCTTGTCAAAGTCATCCTCTATCTCATACTTATCATCATCAAAGAACTCATCCACAAGATGAAATGCACCGCCTGCGGCAATTCCGAATATTAAACCACTACCAATTAAAAGTAATGCCTTCTTGAATAAATTTCCTGTATTACCTGATGTA
The DNA here is from genome assembly GCA_017625335.1 of Lachnospiraceae bacterium. Classification (GTDB taxonomy): domain Bacteria; phylum Bacillota; class Clostridia; order Lachnospirales; family Lachnospiraceae; genus Coprococcus_C. Next base: position 13,065 of record JAGALE010000012.1, on the reverse strand, counting down.
TTATTACCCTTGCTATTCTTACTCTTTTTGTTCTTTTTCTTACTTGAACCAGCATCCATAGCATCATCTTGAGCCGAATAAGTGGATGTATAGCTATTATTAAAATTATCTACGGAGCTATTCATATTTTGATGAAAATCATTGTTCTCAGTACTCTCGCCTGCGTTAGAATTATAACCATAGCTAGCAGTATTGCTGTAATTTCCATCTGTCTGCTGATAGGAATTATGTTCTGAACCAAATACATACTCACTATTTTTAGCCTGATTATAGCTCTGAGACTGATTGGTATAGGCGCCCTGAGCCATCATATTCATATAATCTCTGGTAGACATATTAGAGAATTTAAGCTCATCCGTATTACCATCACCTGAATTATTTTCATTATATAAATTATTAAAATCTTCAAAACGATTCATATAACATCTTCCTTTCATACAAAATTAGTATGATGCTATCATAAAATTAAACTATGATAAAAAATTGTTTAAAATGTCAAAAAAATGTGAACAATCGTGTCTACGAAATCATCTTCTAAATTCACATGGCATTATTTATGCAAATTTAGTTATTTAACACTTCCTCAAGTACTGTAAGATTATTCTCCATTATGGTAAGGTAAGTCTCCCCATTATTAATCCTATTCATACCTACAGCCTGCATAGAATCAAGTACAATAATATTCTGACTCTTTGACTTAGTACTCTCCAATACAGTTTTTGCCACATCCTGTGTTGAGCCATCTACAACAACAATATAATTTAACCCGAGCTCATCAACCTTCTTAGATAAAAATGTTACTGTCTCAAAGCTGGCCTCTGTCTCTGATGAACAACCCACAAATGCAGCATAATAATTAATTCCATACTCACTTGTAAGATATCTAAATGGAAATCTATCTGCAACTAAAATAGTGTCTAATGCAGCATTAGAAACCATAGTCTTATATCTTCCATCCAAATCGTCAAGCTTTGCAATATAATCATTCATATTATTCTGATATGTGTCTGTATTATCGGAATCTAGTTTACATAATCCATTATATATCTCATTACATATTAATTTTGCATTTGAAATAGACAACCATATATGTTCATCATAGCCTGTTGGATCATAATAATGCTCATGGTCATCATCAGCATTCATATCTGCTGTAGCCTCATCATGATTAGATTCTTGAGCAACTTGATGTTCTTCATCCTCATGTTCATGTTCATGGTCATGAGCCTCCATCCCCTCTACTATTTCTTCCTTCTTGGCATTATCTCCGATAACATCAAGCATATTTATCACTATCATATCCTGATTTGTTGCCTGCTTAAGAGTATCCTCAACCCATTTGTCAGACACTCCACCACCATATATAAACATATCACAGCTTGATATAGTTATAATGTCATCTGCTGTTGGCTGAAAGCTATGTAAATCACTACCATTTTCAGCCAAAAGAATTATCTCTACATTTTCATTATCTCCAATAATCTCTCTAGCCCAATCATACTGCGGGAACAGAGTACATACAACCTTTATTTTGTCATTATCACTAGAAGCACTGCTACCACAGCCTGCAAGCAGCATAATACACACAAGCATCCCTATAACTAGTATTCTCTTTATCTTAGTCATCTTTATCTTAGTCATCTTCATCCTAATCTCCCCATTATTTTCATTCAATTCATATTTCTTATATCACAGAGATTTGCAATCTACTTACACTCATTACAAACTCCATATATCATAGATGTTTTGCATTCTATAGTGAATTTGTGATGTACATATATATGTCTCATAAACTCATCCATAAAGCTACAATCCATATGCATAACCTTGCCACAGCTTGTACATTTCATATGCAAATGATTATGGCACAGCTTATCCGGATTAATATACTGATAAGTGGATTTACTTCCATTCTCGCTTGTATGTTTAAGTACCTGACCCTCGTTAGAAAGCTTATCCAGATATCTGTATATAGTTGTTACATTTACAGACTTATCCAAATTACTATTTAAGCTGTTCTCTATATCCTTAACACTGACACTCTCATCCTTATGAGCTTTAAGGTACTCAAGTATCATTGTTCTCTTCTCTGTTGAATAATTCGTTGTTCTTCCCATGCTTTATCCTCTATTTTGATTCTAAAATTTTATACTCCTCTATATCTAAGTAATAGTAGATATAATTCTCTTCCTTATAGGATTTTAGTTCTCCCACAATTTCAATAACTTCGTCTTCCTTAGGATATTCATCAGGATAGGTGTGAGTCCCCTCATCCCATATAAACTCCATACCGTTCTGACAGCAGGCAAGTGCATCTTCTATCATAACATAATGATAATAATTGCCTGTTCCATCGTAATATAGTGGATAATATGGACCTGATACTTTTATAGTCTTACCCAAATAACTATCAGGGTACATCATCATGTTATATACTTCTGCATAAACCATATTCGCACTGAGAACAGTAAGGTCTACATCCACATTAGGATCTGCCTCTCCCAGTGGTTCCTCTGTAACAAATTCATCCCCCTGATGATTTGGATTTACAGCTCCTGAACCATCCATCTGGCTAGGTCCTGTAGCAAGTGGATATTCCGTTGTAATTTCCCCCGTTGCCATATTAGGAGCGTACTGGCCATCAGTTCCATCTAATGTCTGGGTTGTAATTTCAGTAGTTGTAGTATTCTCCTCAGGCTGTATTTCTGTTGTATTCTCAGAACTAACCTCTACTTCTTCACTTGTAGTAGCTATCTCTGTAGTTGTATCTTCTGTCTTTGCATCATCTAAAAGCTGCTCCACATCTGACTTACTTTCTGTTCTACTGCCACCTTCCTTCTTACCACATGCAGCAAGAGAAAGCACCATAACTAAAAGAACAGATACTATCAACATCCCCTTAAATCCATATTTATTCATTACGCCCTGTTAACCCCCATAATTGTTCCTATTCCTGAAAATAACATAAATCCTACTATATCTACTGCAACAATGGTTGAACCAACCGGTGTTCCCTGCAATAAAGATATCAAAAGTCCCAAAACAGCACAAACCACACTGAATGCTGCTGAGCATATTACCACTGACTTGAAATTCTTAAATATTCGCATAGCTGAAAGAGCCGGGAATATTACAAGTGCTGATATAAGTAGTGAACCAACAAGATTCATAGCTAGGACAATAATTACAGCAATTATAACCGCCATGCTAGTATTGTATGCTCCAGCTCTAATTCCTGTGGCTTTGGCAAAATTCTCATCAAAGGTAAATGAAAATATCTTGTGATAATAAAACATATAAAATATTAATACTACAACTGACATTATAATACATAACAAAACATCTATATCAGTTAATGTAAGTATTGATGTGGCGCCAAATAGCGTTGAGCACACATCCCCTGAAATATTTGAAGATGTGGAAAATACATTTAAAAGCAGATACCCTATAGCAAGGGAGCCAACAGACATCATAGCCACCGCTGCGTCACCATTTATCCTCGCATTCTGACCTGTCTTAAGCATCAAAATAGCTGCAATCACTGTAATAGGCAGGATAAGTAACATATTGTTGGTAAATTGAAGCACCATAGCTATACACATAGCCGCAAATGCAACATGTGACAGTCCATCACCTATAAAGGAAAATCTCTTAAGTACAAGGGTTACACCAAGCAATGATGAACAAAACGCAATAAGTACACCAACTATGATGGCCCTTCTTACAAAAGGAAATTCCATATATTCCATTAGGGTTGTAATAATATCACTCATTTATATGTTTATCCTCCTACACATTGGTAAATTGCTTACCAATCTTACTGTCAAGGTACGCTTCCTTAGACTCAAAAAACTCTGGTGCGTCACTTACATGAAGTATCTTTGTAGCATAGTTAAGGGCTGCCTGCACATCGTGGGATACCATAATGATGGTTATAGGCTCCTTATTCTCACCGCTATTACCCTTATTAATAGAGCTAATAAGCTCGTACATTTCTATAGTAACCTTTGGATCAAGACCAGCCACAGGCTCGTCCAAAAGAAGCATCTTAGTAGTTGCGCAAAGCGCTCTTGCAAGTAAAACTCTCTGCTGCTGTCCTCCTGACAAATCTCTATAACAGGATTTTCTAAGGTCATAGATTCCAAGCCTTTTCATATTGTCCTTAGCAAGCTGCTTTTCTTCCTTATTGTAAAATGGTCTTAGTCCACTATGGTTAAGAAAGCCCGATAGAACAATCTCCTTAACAGAAGCCGGAAAATCTCTCTGAACTATAGTCTGCTGAGGAAGATATCCTATCTCATTATGCTTCAAGCCATCACCAAGAGTAATAGCTCCTGACATAGGAGTTTTAAGCCCCAGCAAGGTCTTCATAAGAGTACTTTTTCCCGAACCATTTTCACCTAATATACATAAATAACCTCCACTTTCTACAGTAAAGTTTAAGTTTTCTACAACTGTTTTACCCTCGTAGCCGAGAGAAACATTTTCACAGGTAAGTAATGACATAGTGGTTGTCCTTTCTGTTATATATAAATATGAACCATGCTAACACTACACATGTAAGCTTGCTCATATAACGCACAAAATGCAACTAATTTGCAATTTGTATTTTACAACCAACAAGGGGGTTGTGTCAACATAATTTGCAAATCAGTTGCATTTTTATTATGTGTAATTAATTTATTAAAGCTGCACCCTCACGGCTTGATTAATCCTAACCTCATCCTCACTGACCTTACAATCATAAGCAAGCACCTTAACACCCTTATTATGTGCATTCACAAGGGCATCTCCAAATTCTTTATGCTTATCCCATGCAGGTGTAAAATAGTCCACACCCTCCATCTGTACAACAAAGAACACATAAGTCTCATATCCGTCCTCTAAAGCACACATAAGCTCATTTAAGTGCTTTATGCCTCTCTCTGTAGGTGCGTCAGGGAAACTAACCACATTATCATTCTCCAAGGTTACTCCCTTAACCTCTATAAAGATTTTCCTGTCACCAGACTCCACATATAAGTCAAAGCGAGACTTACCGTAGGTTTTCTCACGCTTGATATAGCTTATATCTCCAAATATTTCCCTAGCATCATCACTTTCCCTGAGCCACTCCTCCACAATCCCATTAGGAAGCTGGGAGTCCATATTAACAATACGCTCACCCTTCTTAACCGATACCAGGTCATACAAGGTCTTTCTAGTAGGGTTACCGCTTTTCTCTAGGTAAACTGTAGCTTTTGGTTGTAAAAGTTCCTTACAACGACCGGTATTCTTTACATGAACCACATGCACCTTACCTTCTATCTCCACATGAGCGATAAATCGATTAGGTCTTTCTATAAACTTTCCTTCTACTATATTCTTATATTTCATATACTCTCCAAAATACAAAACGCCAACCAAATAATCTGTATAAGCTATTCGGTCAGCGTTTAATGTAATATATAAACTACCTATGTGAAATAAACCAACTCTTCCTCTGCAGGGCTTGTCAAAGCTACAGAAGTAGCATTGAGCACTGGACCTTCACCCTCAAATTCAGGATAGAATTCCTTATCTATAGTTGCTGTAACCATTACCCACTGTCTGTCAGTAAGATTCTTAGCGCCATCATAGTAGCATTTAAAACCTATAAATGCTATATCATCAGCACAACAGGTCATAGCAAATCTACCTGGTACAAATTCATTGGCCTTATAAGCGCTTGGTTTATGAACCATAGCTTTAAACTTGATAGTCTTACCTACATACTTGTCAGGATTGTCGCAGGAATCTATATACCATATACCGAAATCCTCTTCCTCAAGCTCTATAACATCCTTTTCTATGTCGTATGGAAGCTCCATCTCCTCCTCGTCGATTTCAGCCACTCCATCCTTATTCTCGAATATTACCTGCGCTCGTCTGTTAATTGCCTTAATACCCTTTCTGTACTCAGCTCTCTTAGTATTCTCATCACAACGGTTAAATACTATCATATCAGCTGTAGCAAGCTGCTCCATCATAATAGACTTCATATTCGCCATATATACGTCGTATGTTTCAGCATTAACAAATGTAATTACCTGAACAATAGTCCATCCCTTTGGCACTCTTATACCAAACAGCTTATCCATAGTCCAAGTACCATTATACTCAATCATAACTCTAGTAGGCTTGTACTTATCCTGTAAATCAAGAAGATAATCCGTGTTAAGATTTTCCTCCTCTAGAAACTCCACATGGATGTTCTGACTTTCAAGATAGTCCACGTCATACTCCTCTATTCCTTCCTCGAATACAAGAAGAAGCGTAGGCTCTCCCTCAGTAAATCCTCTCTCTATAAGAGTCTCACTGGCAAATGTTGTCTTTCCACTCTCAAGAAATCCAAGAAACATATATACTGGAATTTCCTGTACCTGGTTATTATTCTTCATAGTGTATATCACCAATCCTTTATATCTATACTACTAGCATATCAAAATAATTCAAATCATATATTAAATCCACTATCAATTGGACAAGTACATTAGATGTATTATTACGATATGTTAGTTCACTCCAAATAACTCCTCCAAGGCTACTTCGTCAAGCTTACTACCTATAACACAAAGCTTTCCTGTATAATCCGGATTACCCTTTCTCATCTCATACTCGCCTGGTACAAGATCAAAGTAAATCCAATCATTCTCTGTACTAGCCACAATTCCTTTAGCACGGAGAATTACGCCATACTTACCATCCTCATATGCAAGTGTTTCAAGAGCTTCTTTAAGCTTAGCCTCGTCAAATTTAACTGCAGTCTCCTTGCCCCAGCTAGTGAATACCTCATCAGCGTGGTGATGGTGGTGTCCATGATGTCCGCCGCATCCACAAGAGCATTCTTCTCCATCCTCGTGATGGTGATGATGCTCGTGGTCATGGTCATGATGATGGCCACAGCAACATTCTTCTCCATCCTCATGGTGATGGTGTTCATGGTCATGGTCATGATGATGGCCACAGCAACAATCTTCTCCATCCTCATGGTGGTGATGGTGTTCATGGTCATGATGATGACCACAGCAACACTCTTCTCCATCCTCATGGTGATGATGATGCTCGTGGTCATGATGATGGCCACAGCAACACTCTTCTCCATCATCATGGTGGTGATGATGCTCGTGGTCATGGTCATGATGATGGCCACAGCAACACTCTTCTCCATCCTCATGGTGATGATGATGCTCGTGATGGTGATGATGTGCCTCCTTGTGAGCCTCCTCCATCATATCCTCCAATGTATTAGAACGCTCCATAGCCTCTAAGATAACCTTACCATCTATGTCATCCCAAGGAGTAGTGATAATAACAGCATTCTCATTCTTCTCCTTAAGCATCTTAACTGTATCAAGAATCTTATCTTCCTTAGCATTCTGTGTACGACTAAGTACGATAGTCTGTGCAGCCTCAACCTGATTGTTGAAGAACTCACCAAAGTTCTTCATATACATTTTACACTTCATAACGTCTACAACTGTAGTTGCACTGTTAATCTCAACCTCACAGTCAGCCTTCACGTCCTCAACAGCCTTAATAACATCAGAAAGCTTACCAACTCCTGATGGCTCTATAATTACTCTATCAGGTGTGTACTCTGTAATAACCTGCTTTAATGCAGTTCCGAAATCACCTACAAGAGAACAACAGATACACCCTGAATTCATCTCAGTAATTTCTACACCTGCATCCTTAAGAAATCCGCCATCTATTCCTATCTCACCAAACTCATTCTCTATAAGAACCAGCTTTTCGCCCTTAAATGCTTCTTCAATCAACTTCTTAATAAGTGTTGTCTTACCAGCTCCCAAGAAGCCTGATAATATATCAATCTTAGTCATTATTATTTCCTCCTAATCTTCATAAATATATATTAATTAATTCATCTCTCACATAACCAAACTTTAACTAAACTGACAAATAGTAAATCAGCAACCATATATTTCTATATGTAATTATTCCCACTATGTCAAATAATTAAATCCTCTAAACAATTAGATAAGTGATGTACTAAAATATCTTTCAACTCTATCTGGTAGGATTGTTGCAATAACTTTATCCTTACCATACTTTTCAGCCATCCTCATAGCTGTCCATACATTCGCACCTGATGAGGTTCCACATAAAAGTCCCTGAACCTTAGCAAGCTGTCTTGCTGTCTCTATAGCATCCTCATCAGTAACCTCAACTATATCAGTTATAATGCTTGTATCGAGAATCTCTGGTATAAATCCATCACCAATTCCCTGAATCTGATGAAGACCAGGCTCATGTCCAAGAAGCGCTGACACATTCTTAGGCTCAACAGCAACAATCTTGGTGTTAGGATTAAGTTCTAGCAAATACTTTGCAATACCAGCAAGTGTACCACCACTACCGATACCTGATACATAGATATCAATAGGTTTTCCGAGTTGCTCTACAAGCTCTCTAGCAGTTGTTCTATAGTGAATATCAGGATTTGCCTGATTCACAAACTGCTGACACATAAAGTACTTCTCAGGATCAGAATTATAAATCTCTGTAGCCTTATCTACAGAACCACCGATACTAAGCTTTGGCTCCGTGAGAACTAGCTCTGCTCCTAAAGCCTTAATAATCTTCTTACGCTCCTCACTCATGTTCTCAGGCATAACAATGATAACCTTATATCCCTTTCTAACACCACAAAGGGCAAGACCGATACCTGTATTACCACTAGTAGGCTCAATAATAGTCATCCCCGGCTTAAGCTTACCTTCCTTCTCAGCAACCTCAAGCATATTCTTAGCTATTCTATCCTTAATACTTCCACCCGGATTAAGAAACTCAGCCTTGGCATATATATTAAGTCCTGTGGTCTCCTCTAAGCTCATAAGTGGAGTATTTCCTATCAAATCTAATACGTTACTGTAATACATAATATTACCTCTCTTACATATATTTTATAGCCTTGTTTGTATATATCAGCAAATGTATATATCAACTGGCAATTTATCCCTAATAAGTTATACTATCACAAAACATAATAAAAAACTACCCATACGGATAGTTTTTTATTAGATATATTTGAGTATTTTTATCATCTACTCCACATCCTTAGCGTATGAGCTCATAGAAGCTGCAATCACTTTGTGAACCTCATATTCGCTAATTTCATTAGTATCGATAATCTCGTCAGCCACTTCTGTGTAAATCGGAGTTCTTATGGCTGTCATCTCCTTGATCTTATTATACAGTGAATTTCCATCCAAATCATCAAGCAAAGGTCTTCCTGTACCACCTGACACACGCTGGTATGTGGTATCAAGACTTGCCTTAAGATAAAATACCTTACCTAATTCCTTAAGCAATGCACGATTCTCTTCCTTAACAGGCATACCACCACCTGTGGCAATAACTGTATTCTTTAATTTGCCTTTAAGCTCACGCAACAACTCTGTCTCAAGCTTTCTAAAGTATTCCTCTCCCTTATTTGAAAATATATCTGATGTGGACATTCCCTCACGTTTTTCGATTATTTCATCTGTATCTATAAAATCATATCCACACGCCATAGATAGAAAACGACCAACAGTTGACTTTCCACAACCCATATAGCCTACAAGAACAATATTATCTGTATTATCATAGGACACTCTGCAAAGTGCCTTATATATGTTCTTGATCAACTTTTCCGAAATCTCTACATCATTCCATAGCTCATAAGCCTTAACACCCTGATGTAAAAGCATACCAAGACCATTAATAGCCTTACCACCATTTTCTTCAACAAGCTTTAAAAATGGGGTCTTAGCAGGATTATAAATAAGGTCTACACCTATCTCTGCTTTCTCAAAGAATGACTCATCTGATATAAGAGGAAGTCCATCACCCTCATGAAGCCCAACAGAGGTACACTGAATCATAATATATCTGCCATTAGGAATTATATAATAATCAGAGGCACTTAAAGGTATTATCTTATCACAGTCAAATGCAGCATTCATATCATCTGCTATATTCTTTGCATTCTCAAATGTACGATTTACAATGTATACTCTGTCAGCACCATACTTAAGGCACATATAAGCAACAGCTCTAGCTGCACCCCCTGCACCTAACATTATAACCTTTGCCCCTTCAAGCTTTACCCCCTCAGACACTAGAGACTTAGCCAAGCCATACATATCTGTATTATAACCTTTGTAACCTTTATTACAGCGAACCAAGGTATTAACCGCACCAATTACCTTGGCAGCTTCATCTATATCCACAAGATACTCCATAACCTGCTGCTTATAAGGAACTGTAATATTAAGTCCAACTATACCAGCATCATGAGCCATCTTAACAGCATCACCAAGATTATCGGTTATCTGAAAAGGAATATATCTCATATTCTTATTTAAATTTCTACTAATTGTATTATGTATAATGGGAGACAGAGTGTGCTTTATAGGATTACCAAATATCCCCAAATACTCAAGCGCCTCAACATCTCTATATCCTTCTATTGCATATTTCATTATTTCCATATATTTTATCTGCCTTTCGCAACACTAAAACTTGTACGCCTGTAATTTTATCAAACTCTATCATCATAGTAAATATAATATTAGTTTAAATTAAAATAAACAAAGAAGCCGTTCTCTACGAAAACGACTTCTCTTTGTGATATTACTTTCTAAGACCAAGCTTCTCAATAAGAGCTCTGTATCTGTTGATATCCTTGTTCTTAAGATATGCTAAAAGGTTTCTTCTCTGACCTACCATCTTAAGAAGACCTCTTCTTGAGTGGTGATCCTTTGGATGTGCCTTGAAATGCTCGTTAAGATCATTGATTCTGTAAGTAAGTAAAGCTACCTGTACCTCTGGTGAACCAGTGTCTCCCTCACATCTTGCATACTTTTCCATGATTTCCTTCTTCATCTCTGTAGTAATCATCTTGATTTCCTCCTTAATTATAATATCTATCCTATCACTGAGTTACGGTCGGAGTCGTCCTGTAACTAAGTAACGGCCTTGATTATACTAGCATATAAATCCTTGATTGTAAAGGATAAATTGCTAATTTTTACAACATATTAACTATTAATACTGCTTAAAATAATTGAAGCCATTGATGTAATCTGCTCTAGTCAAGCCTTCTTCATCAACATTAATATAATAGTTCTTTACATTAGGATGCTCGTCGTCCTTACAGAAGTAATCCATAGCATTACCCCATCCATCGCCAGCAGCTTCATCTCCAAGCTGTGGGTCAAATGTGTAAAGAGTACCATTAATATTAACAACTGCCCAACCATGGTCTCTGTTTACATTTGCACTAAACAAAGAACCATACACTTTATACGAATCAAGACCTATAGCTCTTGTAAGAACTACAAACGCTGATGCATAGTTTACACATGTTCCATATCCTGCAATTAATGAGGAATATGACTGTGATACGCACCACAAATCATATTGAGATACATATGATCCCGGTCTCCACTGAGCGGTTACACCATAGTCATATTTATAATAATTGTTCTCTATAATCCAATTATATATAGCCAATGTCTTCTCATATGTTGTCATATCATCAGTAATGATTTGACCAAGTATCTCCTGAACTCTGGCATCTATCTCATCATCACCTGTGTAACATGGTGCATAAAGCTGTGCTGAATTAAGAATATCCTTAGGGTCTGTTGAATCTGTTGGATTGCCTGGAACAACCGGATCCTGAGTAGGTAACTCAACAATCTCTTCTTCACCCTTTTCAGCCTCTTCCTCCTGAGCTAAAAGCTCTGGATATACATATGGTCTATCTGTAGTACCAGGTGCCTCACCACCCTTTTTCACAAGAACAATCTCTATACCCTCTAAACGCTTACTAAGTCCGCTTGTACCGGCAACCTGACCATTCATAGCCCATCCAAGCCATCCATAGGTTTGAGAATGAACTCTATAATATACATCATATGCTGCAGAAAGATCTCCCATAAGCATAATCTGTATAGCTTCTAATCTTTTAGACTCACCAGAGGTTCCTGACATATTATAATTAGTCATCCAATCCATCCAACCATAGGTCTGAGCATGAACCTTATACATTATACCACCTGTATAATCAGAGTCCTTAATGTCAATCTTGATTCCTTCAAGTCTCTTGGACTCACCTTCTGTACCTGACATCTCACCATCCTTAACAGGCTCTAACCATCCATAATTTTGAACATGAGTAGTATACTGAATTGAAGCTGTCTTATCTGTAGCCGCCTTCTCAACAAGATTGATTTCTATGGCTTCAAGACGCTTTGACTGTCCTACAGTTCCTGCATCCATACCATTTGATACCCAGTCAGTCCAACCATAGGTCTGACAATGCACTCTATATATAACATCGTATTTTTCACCAAGCTCGCCTGTAAGTCTGATTCTTATAGACTCAAGTCTCTTACTTTCTCCTTCAGTTCCCGAAAGCTCACCATTAGTAACAGTATCAAGCCAACCATAGGTTTGACAGTGAACCTCATATTCTATATTTCCTTCCAAGTTTGTATCAAGATAAATCTTTATAGCTTCTAATCTTTTAGATTCACCTTCTGTTCCTGATAATTCGCCCTCATTAACCTTGTCCAACCAACCATAAGTCTGACAGTGAACATGATATGTAAGCTTAGCGTATGGCTCACTAGATTCAGACTTATCTTCCTTGGAAGAAGCTCCTTCTGTACTCTCAGCCTCTACAGCATATGCTGTATCATCTAGTTCCATTGTTTCATCCACCTCTGAAACATCAGATGTATTATACACATATATATTATCAGCAGAGCTCACATCAACCTCTAATCCATGCGCTTTAGTAACCATACATGTATTACCCATCATAGATAATACCAAAAAACCTGTTATAACCTTTGCAACTACTTTCCTCATTTTTTTATCCTCTATATCTGTAATTTAATCAATAATATAAGTTCTTATTGTTACTAATAAATTATCGTTACCTTTGTTTTTGCTATGATATTTTACGAATAGGTTTTATCAACTACCGTATCTAATAAATCATAATAATCATATTAAAAGCAACTCCTT
>JAGALE010000182.1 GCA_017625335.1 Lachnospiraceae bacterium | reverse complement strand
TTTCTAGTACTGCCCTCGAAAACAGTTTTTAGCAGGTAGTGTGTTGTTTAATGCGGGCATATAGATAAAAACTTGCTAGTACTGCCCGGAAAACTAATGGTGAACTGATAGTGTATATGGAAATCCGGGCATATAGAAGAAAACTTGCTCACACTGCCCGGAAAACCAGTGGTGATTCGGGCGCGCATAGGAAAAAATGGGCATATAGAGAAAAACTTGCTCGTACTGCCCACGAAAACAGTGTTAAGCAGGTAGTGTGTAGGAAAATCCGGGCATATAGAGAAAAACTTGCTTGTGTTGCCCAGGAAATCAGTGGTTAGCAGGTTGAGAACAGGAAAAGCCGGGCATATAGAGAAAAACTTGCTCGTACTGCCCGGGAAACCAGTGGTGAGTAGGAAGTGTATAGGAAAAACCGGGCATATAGAAGAAAACTTGCATGTACTACCCAGGAAATCGTACTGCCCAGAAAAACATACTAGGAGGAATGTATCATGAAGAAAACAGTAATCGCAGGATTAATTACAATAGCTATATTATCTCTAACTGCCTGTGGCAAGAAACAGGTGGACTACAACGTGACAGAGACTCCAGGTGGAGCAGAGATTACAGAAGCTGCTGACAACCCACAGGCTATAGAGTCAGAAATCCCAGAGACTTTAACTTACGACCTTGAGGGAAAAATGGCATATATTAATGTTAATGCCACAGTAAAACTTCCGGATAAGTACAACCAGTGTTCAGTGGTAGAGTTTTCTAAGAAACCATATGTGGATGCAGACATAAAGTATTATGCTGATAAAATCTTTGACCCGGGAAGCTATTTTCTGTTTATGCCTTATTCTGCGGAGCAGATAGCCTATTGTAGAGATAAGATTAATGATATTATCTCTGGAAGTGAGGATGAGAATTTTAAGGCCTTTTTAGAGGAAAACTATATTTTTAAATTAAATTATCGTGAGACGCTTCTCTCGGGGGATGAGGAGATAGATGGTGAACTGAAATTTTATAATGTGATTGCAAATCCTTATGATGAAAGTTTAGAATACACCAATATGTGTCAGCTAATGGGCACCATAGATGGAGTTTATTATACTCTTACCTTTGCGAAAAATGATATTAACTATCACATGTATTTGCGACGAGTTGGAGACTACTCTACACAGGAGATAGGAGCGGAAAGCTTTGATATGAAGCTGACTGGAAATCTTTGCGAATATACTCAGGAGGAGGCTGAAAATCTTGCCAGAGAGTATGTGGATGGCTTGGGCTACGGAGAGTTAGCTGTAGTAAAATCAATTAATGTGAGTAAACAGAGTGTCGTATATAAATACGTAGATGAATCCAGCGGTGGAGTAATATCTGTAAAGGAATCAGATAACGTAAGTAATCAGGTTACTGTGCATGTGGATGGTGATATAAAAGGTACTGATCAGATAGAGGGCTACAAAATATATTTTGGTAGAAAGTACGGTGGATATTCTCTTACATATACAGCGGATAATTATTGGGGATATGGTGACTATACTGGATATGGCCAATATTCTACCTTCGAAGGAAACCAGGATTGGTTTAGTATAACCGATTTAAATGAGTTCATCGGAGTCTATGTGGACAGTCAGGGAATCTGTGAGGTGGATATAGTAAATCCATTGGTGGAGGAAAATGTTCTTACTGAGAATGCAGTGTTACTTGATTTTGAAGATATGAATGAGGTTGCCAAGAATCAACTACAGATATATGCAGATAATTATATGAATAATTTCAGTATAGTGGAGCTAGAGCTGGGTTATACATTTGTAAAAGAGGATGGAAAGCTTTCATTGGTGCCAGCTTGGTATTTATTTGATAGTAACTCTGGTGAGGACAGGCAAATATATTATAGACATGCAAATATGAGTATCAATGCCTTGGATGGAACAATTTTATACGCATACTAGGTGAGCGTTAACGTAATCGAGTAGGAGTCAGCCTACTCGATTTTTTTGTAAAATGCATACATTTGATACAATTCAGATACATTTCTATGCTACCATGCTATTAAGTCATAATGTATAAACCATTAGGAGGATTAATTTATGAGAAGAAAAACAGCTATGGTTGTAATTGGTTTTATGCTTTGCTCTTTGATTGGTTGTGGCAAGAAAGAGGTGGATTACTCGGACGCTACAGAAAGCGCAAACGGTGAGGTGCAGGTGGAAAGCCAAACCACAGAGGCCCAGTCCATTGAGATTCCTGAGAACATAGAGTACACCATCACAGGTGCCAAGGGTACTATAGAGGTTGCGGCAGATATTAAGGTGCCGGAGGATTATGAGAAGTGTACTGTTATGGAGCTTTCAAGGGTTGTATACGAGGATGAGGACATTAAGGCCATGGCAGATAAAATCTTCGATGAGGGAAGCTATTTCCTTTATATGCCATATAACGAGGAGGCTAGAGCCAATCTTCGCGACAAGCTGACAACTGCTTCAGCAAATGCTGCAAATGATTGGGATGCTCGTACATTTGAATATGTATTAGGATATTTTGATGAGGAGGATTTCTTCTCTAATTCAGATGAAAGCTTTGATGAGCTTAAGTTCTATCAAACTGAGGAAGATGCCTACTTTTGTAGAGTGTTTGGTGCTATAGATGGCAGATACTATATTCTATCCTTTGAGAAGAATGGTAGTAATTGTGCCATGGAGCTTATAAGATGGGATAGATTTGTAGGTTTTCAGCTTGGGGATTATAGTCCTGATTCCATAGATGTGAGAACATCAGGAAATGCTAGTACCTATTCTCAAGAGGAATCAGAGGCTATGGCTATGGAATTTGCCATGAAGCTTGGATATGAAGGCTATGAATTAGTGCAGTCAAATACAGCTTTTTATGCTTGTACATTACCAAAGGATATTAATATGATTCAAACAGACGAATTTATTCAAGGTATAGATGGTTATAATGTGTACCTTGGTCGCAATTATAATAATTATTCTATGGCATATTCATCAGATTTCTGGATAATGGCATATAATGACCTTGAAGGAAACACAATGTATTATGAAGATTTTCCTGTAGAAAAATTTGAGAACACAGAGTGCATAAGAGTATATGTAGATGGACAGGGAATCTGTGAGATGAAGGTATACAATCCTATGGAGGAGGTAGGTCCTATGAATGAGGACATAGTCTTCCTTCCATTTGATAAGGTGGATGGTATTGCCCAGGATGAGTTACAGGCCTATGCTGATGCAAATAGCGGAAAGTTTAAGATTAAGTCAATTCAGCTTGCATATGGTATGGTAGACGAGGATGGTAAGAAGGCTTTAGTTCCTGTGTGGTATTATTTCGGTAAGGATTCTTTGAATAATCAAAGCTTTTATCAGCAGAATGCAATTGTAATGATTAACGCCTTAGACGGAACAGTTATCACTTATGAATAAAAGCAATTTATATTTACTATTATTTGGGGATAAATTAAAATGGGGATAAACAAATTTAAGACATTATCAGGAGAAATGTAATGATTAATAATAAAATAAACTATAAGAAAATAACCATAGCACTAGCAATTGTAATGCTTTTCCCGCTATCAGGCTGTGGCAAGAAGCAGGTGGATTATTCAGAGGCTACAAAAGGACAGACAGAGGTTGTAGAGGATGGCATACCACAGCATTTAGAATACACTATTACAGGAGAAGCGACGGATGTTGTGGTAAATGCAGATGTGGTAGTTCCTGACGCTTATAGAAGCTGCACTGTTATGGAGCTAACTAAGAAAACATTTCAGACATCAGATATAGAGTATTATGTAGATTATTTCTTTGATGAGGGCACAGACTTTTTGTATATGCCATACAACAAGGAAGAGATGAGTGAAATAAAAGGGAATATGGAGCCGCTTTTAAAGCAGGCAACAGACCCAAGGACGATAGATGCATTTGAATGTGCTATGGAAGAACCGGAAAGCTATCCTGAGACAGAAGAGGAAATGTTTGAAGAGTACAGATTTTATAATATGATTACTGATGAGAGATGTCAGATATTTGGCGCTATAGATGGAGAGTATTATGTGTTATCTTTTTTCAAGGATGGCATTAATTGTGTTATGAGGCTAGAACGCTTTGATAATACTTCCACAAACTTATCCCTACAGGATGTGGCAGAAGATGATTTCTATATTAAAACCAGTGGTAATACCTGTACATATACCAAGGAGGAAGCCGAGAAGCTTGCCTTAGATTATGTGAATGAGCTTGGATATGATAATTTCAGTATTATTCAGACAAACAATACCAAAAGTGAATATTGGTTCAAGGACAATGACAAAAAAGTGGATGTAGATGGATATAGTATTTACTTAGGACGAACCTATGATAATTACGCTTATACATATTCATCTAATTATTGCTTTGATTATTCCACTGATGAGATATTCATATTTGGCAAAAATGGTTCTTCAAAAATTGCAGTACATGAGTATATAAGAATCTGTGTTGATAGCAAGGGAATTAGACATATATATTACTTTAATCCTATGGAAGAGGTAGGTGCTTTGACCGAAGAAGTTGAGCTGCTTGATTTTGCAAAGGTGCAAGCTGTGGCTGATGAAAGATTTAAAAACATGGCAAAGGTTGAAGTGTATGGATATGGTACAGGGGTAAATATATCCGAGATTAGATTAGGTTATGGATATGATATTAATGGCGAGAATAAGGTTTTAATTCCTATGTGGTACTTCTTTAATAAGGATGATAACGAAGTTTTTGGTTGCGGAAAGAATGATATACTTCGAATCAATGCCCTGGATGGTAGAATGGTGCTGGATACTAGTAGTGTGGTGTATATAGAAAATTAAACATATCAAGTCATGTGCTGATTTGGAATTTCAATGGAAATGGATACAATCAGTGATGGAAGATTTAGTCAGTTAGGCAAGTCTGTGCAAGCCTAGTGGGTAAATAGGAAAGGTAACATTTTATGAGGTGAGTAATATGTGTAAGAAGAAAACGCCAATTGCATATAGCGTACTAGCCTTGTCTTTGGTTCTGGGATTAACAGGCTGTGGCAAAAAGCAGGTGGATTATTCGGATGCTACAGAAGGGGTACATGGAGATACTACATCAGATGCATCTCAATTGAGTGAGGAAGATAATATACCAGAACACATAGAGTATGTTATACAGGGTGAACTGGGAGATATTACAGTTTACGCTGACATAAAGCTTCCTGATGCTTATAGGAAATGTGCCGTGGTAGAACTTGAAGAGACACCATTTGAGGATGAAGATATTAAGAAATATGCAGACCTTATCTATGATGAGGGAAGCTATTTTCTATACATGCCTTATAATGATGAAGAGGTAGCATTTCTCAAGGATAAATTGAGTAATTTATCCCAATTTGCCACCACAGATAGAGAACGCACAAAATTTGATGAAACTATTGGTTGGTTAGAGACTGCATATTTTACAGAAGAAGATGAAACTGATTATGAGGAGTTGAAGTTTTATAATCCACGTGTTCCTAAAGAGGGAGAATGCACCTTGCTTGGAGAAATAGATGGGAGATGTTATATACTGCGATTCATGTATGATGAAAATAATTCTCTTATGACATTGGAACGATGGGAGAGTTATGAGGATATTTTTGCTCAGGATACAGGACAAGAATCTATAGATATGAGGCTAGAGGGCAACAACTGCATTTATTCCCAGGAAGAGGCGGAGGAGCTTGCTATAGATTTCGTAAGACAAATAGGTTTTGAGGATTATGATGTGGTGTGTACTAATAATGTGTACTGCACTGAGTATAATTATGATCCTACTCATCAAAGCTATGATTCTAGAGTTGAGGGGTATAATGTCTATTTGGGAAGGACATATGATAATTATTCCTTTACATATTCATCAAGTAATTATCCGAGAAACATATTTAATAGCTTAGTTTTGGATGAAGATGGTAATGCTACCACTATAGATGGATATGAATATGTTAGAGTGTATGTAGACAATCAGGGTTTATGCCAGGCAGAAATTGTTAATCCTATGTTGGAAACAGGAAATGTTACGGATGATGTTGCCTTAATGCCATTTGAGAAGGTTGATAGTGTAGCCCAGGAAGTTCTCAAGGATTATGCTGACAGCTCTAATAATAATTTGTCTGTAATGGAGATAGAGTTAGGTTATGGAATGATTAGACAGGACGGTAAGGTTGCCCTAGTACCTATGTGGTATTATTTCCAAGGTGACTACAGTAAGGAAGCAGCTTACTCAAGACTATGTTTTGTGAAGATTAATGCATTGGATGGAAGCCCGGTGTATGATTATTAAGATTTTTATTTTGATACATTTTAGATACATTTCTATAATATAATACAAAATGTGGGAAACACCTAAAGTGAATACATGATTACAAAGGAGGCAAAACGGGAGATTCTATATTTATACACTTGGGGAAATTAAAATACAAATTATAAAATAAGGAGAAATAATATGAAGAAAAATGGAATAAAAGCATTGGCTTGCTTAATGGTTATGGCTACAACTCTTACCGCCTGTGGGGAGAAGAAGGAGGTAGATTATGTAGATAATCAAAATGTCAGCGAAAGCGTAGCATCTATGGATGAGGTTTCAGGAGGAACTTCTAGTGAAGCTGATGGGGAGGTAGTGTACGAAGAGGCACCTGAACACATAACCTATGATGTGGTTTGCGATAGAGTTACTGTAACAGTGGATGCGGATGTAAGCCTGCCACAGAAGTATGAGCAGTGTAAGGTGGTTGAACTAGAAAAGTCTGTTATGTCAGATGAGGAGCTGAAAAGCTATGTAGAGAGTACATTTGACGAGGGTAGCTACTTCTTGTATATGCCTTACAGTGAGGACGAAATTGCAAATGCAAAGGACAAGCTGATTAACATTGCAGCTCAAACTGCAGATGAAAGGCTTAGTAGTGTAATAAATGATGTGATAATACCACAGCTTGATGCAAGTGTTGATACATATGTTGATAGTGATAATACTATTACTGACGAGATGAAATTCCAAAGTTTAAATGTGATAGCAGGAATGGGTAATGAGCTGGTGCCATGTGAGATGTGTAATGTTATAGGAACCATTGATGGAGAGTATTACCTAATTGAAGCTTATAGAGATAAGACAAATCAGTTTGTCAGATTAAGCAAGTTAAGCGATGCCGGTAAAGCTGCTACAGATGTGGGGCCTGGTTACGCTGAGATGACAGGTGAGGCCAATTCCTGTGAATACAGTAGGGAAGAGGCTCAGCAGCTGGCACTTGACTATGTAAATGGACTTGGTATAGAGAATATGTCAGTAGTATATACTGCAGATGTTTTAAGTAGTAGCTATGATGCTGGGGAGGAAATCGTTTATATAGGAGAGGGCTATGATAACTCATCAAAGCTTGAAGGCTACAACGTATACCTGGCTCGCAGCTATGATGACTATAAAACTGTATTTACTTCAGAGCAATTTATGAATTGGTATGATGTGGCTTATGAGGATGTAGCTTCAGGAGAATTAGTAACTATGAGAGGAAGCGAGTTCATAAGAGTATGGGTAACCAGTGATGGTATAGCAGCCTACGAAAACTGTAATGAATTAACTGAGGTAAATGTTACGGCGGAAGCGGCTAATCTCTTAGATTTCAATTCTGTTAATGAGGTGGCAAAGGATTACATAATGGATTATGCCAATAACTATGAAGCAGCATTTGATGTAGATAGAATTACCTTAGGATATGCAATGGTGGAGCAGGATGGAAAATATGCAGTTATACCGGCATGGTATTACTTTATGTCAGATGGAGATGTTAACAACATCGATGCATATGAATTTCCGGTTGTGGTAATCAATGCATTAGATGGAACTGTAGTAGAGCTTGTGACAAGTTCTTTGCAGTAGAAATGTTATTTGTAAAATATATATGATTTTTAATTGTTGAATGTAAATAAGATGAACCCTCTATGGATTTAATGTGTGTATATTCAGCAGGAAGCTTGCGCTTCCTGCTGTTTTTTCGTGGAGAGGCTAGCGCGGGTATGTGGAATCAAAAACTAAGCTGTATACCCGCGGGAAGCAAAAAAGCAAGCTGGCGCGGGTATGTGGAATCAGAAACTAAGCT
>JAGALE010000181.1 GCA_017625335.1 Lachnospiraceae bacterium | reverse complement strand
TTTAATATCATTCTCTAAGGATTGAGTTTTTATAGTCTGTATCTCCTCTAATTTCTCAAGGAAGAGAGAGTTGTAGTAATCAAGCATTTCCTTGTTGGCTGAGGAGATAATCTCCAAATCTGTTTTGTTGTTTGTATCCATACCTTACCTCCTTTTGTTTTTGTTTTGCACCCTTTTTATATTGGCTCTTTTTTTCTTACCAGATATACCTGTAGGTAAGAAGATTAGCACAATTATAATAACCACTATCCATATACTAAGCTTTTTAATAAGGTTTATGGATTTTTTCTCAGGAATTTTTCTAAGGGCGCCTTCTGCATAAGCTGCTCTTATGGCTTCAGGGTCATTAGAAGGAACATATCCGCTAAAATATACCGGTAGCTTTAAATAGGTAATATTAGAATCATAAACAGTCAGGGTTCCTATAATTCCCTCATCAATTCTATCAGTAGATATGTCAAGTGTCTTCCAAAATCGGCTAGGATCAGCCTGGTAATTAACCAGGAGAGATAGGTTTGTATCTGCAGTAACCTTTAGCTGACCTGCATTATCGCAGCCGTAATACTCATTAAGAGTTTTTTGTACATCAGTTAAAACCTCTGGAGAAAATTCGAAATTCTCCATGAAGTTATCTCTATAATAATTATAAAACATATAGTTATACAGCTTTATTGAATCTTGAAAAATGTTATTCTTAGGCTGTGTGTTCATAACTACACATATAAGCTCCATATCATTATAAGATGCCCAGGATACTAAGGTACCACCCGCCTGGTCTGTATAACCGGTTTTGCCACCGGTACAGTAGGAGTAGTAGAATTCGGAGTTTCCAACTATCAACTCATTATTCTGCCATAGGTATCTGGTGTCGCTAATAAGATTGGTAGGTGGAATCTCATAGTAGGTACAGGCTGACATTTCTCTAAATGTTTGGTTACCTAGAGCCTCCTTTGCCATAAGGGCAAGATCATAGGCGCAGGTATAATGGTTATCATCATGAAGACCATTAACATTAACAAAGTTTGTTCCGGTACATCCAATTTCCTTAGCTCTCTGATTCATAAGCGCTACATATGCATCGGTGCTACCGGAAATATGTTCAGCGGTTCCAACACAGACCTCATTTGCCGAGCTCATAAGAATGGCATAAAGTCCATCCTTCATAGATATGGTTTCTCCAACATCAAGTCCTATGTTGCTACTGTCTCTATCGATACCCCAGATAGCATTCTCAGACATAATTAATGTGTCTGACATATTGCCTTGTTCTATGGCAATTAAGGCTGTCATTATCTTAGTTGTGCTGGCAGGATACTGCTTGGAGTAGGCATCCTTCTCATAGATTACCTGACCGGTAGATGCGTCCATAACCACTGCGGATTGGCAGGTTATAAGTGGAAATCCAAGCTCGTCCTTAGTTTCTTCAGTGGTTTCCTCAGTATCTTCTTCACTGTCTTCAGAAGAGGTATCTTGATCACCGTCAGTTTCTTCAATATACTCTTCGCTATATGAATCAGTTTCATCCTCTACGTAATCCTCTTCCCATTCTTCAGCCAAGGAAACTCTAGAAGATGGTGTAAAACCAAATACGTAATACAAAGGAGAGAGGAGAACTAAAGCTATTATTAATATAGAAGCTATTATCTTCTTCAAAGTCATCATCCTCATTATCAAAATGTGCGCATTATCTTTTTAATTATCCTATATTATAAGGAAAATAACAAGTTTATTTGCAAAAAAACTAGTCAAAAAATGAATCTAGCTTTAGAAAAATTCTTTCATT
>JAGALE010000180.1 GCA_017625335.1 Lachnospiraceae bacterium | reverse complement strand
TTATGCTTTCTGTGGAGCTATCAAATGGTATTATGTAAGGCTTGGAAGAACAGATGAAGCACTGCAGATTGTGAAGGATTTTTTCAAAAGGACAGATGACGAATTACAGGTTGTTGTGGAAACCACCCAAAAGACGGTTTCTGTTTCTCTAGGGTATGTAGGACTTTTTATATTTGCGGTAGTTTTATTTATTCTTGTTATAAAAGGTGTAACAGATTTGCCAAGGTGGGCATGTTTGTTTAATACATTGGTAGCTTTACTGGCTTTATTACCTGTGAAGCTTCCTGCAAAGACAAATATGGCAAGTGCTTTTATGTTTTTGGGACTGATGATGGTGATATAAAGGAAAGTATAGATGATGAATTTGTTGAAGAATGTGACTTGGTTGCATAAAAGGACTTGTATGTATTATGAGTAAATAAAAATTCAAAATATAGTTGTATAACCTATTATAATGAGTTATAATGACGTAGGTAAATTAAATAATACTTCGGGGCAGGGTGAAAGTCCCTACCGGCGGTAAATGATTTATGCATAAGCCCGCGAGCCGTAAGGCATGAACCAGTGAGATTCTGGTGCCGACAGTATAGTCTGGATGGAAGAAGTTGAGAAAGTCGTGGGATATGTTTTAGGTCTGTATAAGAAATGACGATTATGCCTGCGACATTATCTATGCGAATTGTTGCTGCCCTGAAATTATTCAGGGCAGTTTTTTATATACTTGATATTTTGGGCATATATGAAGAAACAGTCAGCCAGCGCCCAGGAAATTAGAAAGAAGCAGAAATGATGCCAAAAATTTGGGCATATATGAAGAAACAGTCAGCCAGTGCCCGGGAAATTCAAAAGAAACAGAAATGATGCCAAAAATTTGGGCATATATGAAGAAACTGTCAGCCAGTGCCCAGGAAATTCAAAAGAAACAGAAATGGTGCCAAAAATTTGGGCATATATGAAGAAACTGTCAGCCAGTGCCCAAGAAATTCGAAAGAAACAGAAATGGTGCCAAAAATTTGGGCATATATGAAGAAACAGTCAGTCAGTGCCCAAGAAATTCAAAAGAAACAGAAATGGTGCAAAAAATTTGGGCATATAGATAAAAAGAGGCATCCACTGCCCAAGCTGTAATGAGATGTGCATTGTTATCGATATGTGCATAGCATATATGGCAGTATTTGCAATGAAATTGTAGGAACGTAAGGTGATTCTCAAAAGGAGGAAGCTATGTACCAGGAAATGTATATGCTTAGAGCCATAGAATTAGCTAAAAAAGGAATAGGCGCAGTAAATCCTAATCCTTTGGTTGGAGCAGTAATTGTGAAGAATGGAAAAGTGATAGGCGAAGGATATCATGTAAGATATGGAGAGCTACATGCGGAAAGACATGCATTTGCTAATCTTACTGAGGACGCTGAAGGTGCAGATATGTATGTTACCTTAGAGCCTTGCTGTCACCATGGAAAGCAGCCACCATGTGTGGAAGCTATAGTAGAGCACAAGATAAAACATGTATATGTAGGCTCTGATGATCCTAATGAGATGGTGTCAGGAAAGGGCTATGAATACCTTAGAAAACATGGAATTAAGGTAACCACACATGTGCTTAAGAATAAATGTGATGAGATTAATAGAGTGTTTTTTCACTACATAACAACTAGAACACCATATGTTGTTATGAAATATGCTATGACTATGGATGGCAAGATTGCGGCATACACCGGAGAGAGCAAATGGATTACCAATGAGGTATCCAGAATGAAGGTTCAGGAAAGTCGTAATCAATATGTGGGTATAATGGTTGGTATAGGAACAGTACTTGAGGATGATCCACAGCTTACCTGTCGTATAGAGGGAGGAAGAAATCCTATAAGAATAATATGTGACACTAGGTTACGAATTCCTGAGACTTCAAATATTGTAAAGACTGCAGCTCAGGTTCCAACCATAGTTGCAGTGGGAGATGAGGCATATGAAGCTTCATCAGATAAGATAGAAAAGCTGGAACAGCTTGGAGTGAAGATAATCCCTGTAGGCATGGTAGATGGACATATAAATCTAAGAGAGTTAATGGGAATTCTTGGAGAGATGAGTATAGACAGTATATTGCTTGAAGGCGGAGGAACACTTAATTACAGTGCTGTTATGCAGGGCATAGTAAGTGAGGTGCATATGTATGTTGCTCCTAAGATATTTGGCGGTAAGGATGCGCTGACACCTGTAGAGGGACAGGGTGTGGATTCACCTAGTCTTGCAAAGCTGTTTGACTTAGAATCGGTAGAGGAAATATTTGATGATGTAAAGGTTGTTTATCTAAGTAAGAATAGATATAGATTGCCTGAAATAATCGTAGATAGAGAGGAGTTCTATAACAACTGGGATGAGGATACTCTAAGTCAGCTTAGTGTGGTGGTTGACGAAAAGGCTACAGCTCCGTACTCTACCTGTTGCTATAAGGAAGATGAGCTATGGCACATAGCAGGTACTAACAGTGATGATAAGCTTATCTTTGTGGAATCAGGAGATGAAGCATATATATTTACCAAGTTGGATAAATTAGTTCGTCTTAAGATGTCTCTGAGAAATCAAAGAGATTTATTAGATATAGATAAGCTTATGG
>JAGALE010000179.1 GCA_017625335.1 Lachnospiraceae bacterium | reverse complement strand
TTCATCTTCTAACTCGTAGCATCTTTGATTAATCTCATTTTTCATGCTTAAGTATTCGTCAGGTTTATTATCTACATTGCCATAAGTTTCTCTTATTTTCTCAATGTCGTATTCAGATTTAACATTGTTATATTCATCTAAATCTATAAGCTCTCCCCAATCATATCTACTGGTAATTACTTTACCGTGCTCTTTCAAACTTTCTGATATAAGGTACTTATCATATGCAATTCTTTCTTCTTCATATAGTTTATTAATTTTAATTATTTTGTTATATAAATCTTCATCCTCTGATTTAATTTGGCTTATTGTATTATCTATAATTTCAATTACATCCTTACAATAATCTTTAAGTATATTGAAAACCCCTTCTATACCTAATTCCTTGTTATCAAATATAAAGCTGCTTGAGCTACTATTTGTTACATAATCTGTTCTCTGTTTCATTTTCAATTAACCCCCTCTCAATTGTTCTTTCTTTTCTATTACACAATGTTATTGAACTTAATAATGGACATCCTCCCATACAATTTTGTCTATTCTTACAATCTAAACAGCTCCTTTGTAATCTATTTCTAAAATAATCAAAACTTCTCCAGGCATCATCAATACTGCTACTTGAAATGTCAAATCCACTTTCTGTCTGATTTGCAAAACTGCAAGGATAAGCTTTCATATCAGATGAAATGTACATACTAAATCTTCCACCTTCACAAAAATCCATAAAGGTGTAATCTATTTTATCTGAAAAGTTGACTAATCCTGAACAACTGCAACTGTCAAACCCTATTTTGCATTTACACTTATGATTTCCAGCTAAACTGAAAAACTCTTTTACTTTTGGATTGTCTACTTTCAATATCTTATCTAAACTTCCTAATCCTACTGGCTTATACAATAAGAATACAATCGCATTTATCCCTGGTCTATATTCTTTACCCTTAAGAATATCAATAGCTAAATCTATTGTATCTATATTTAATACATAGTGTATATTTGTTTTAACCTTATGTTTTAATAATATCTCAACTGCCTTATCTGTATAATCTGCAAAGTGTTCACTAACCGCAACTGCTCCACAATACTCTTTACATAGTTCTGCCTTTTCATCATTCATGCATATTCCACTAGTTGTAAAGTTTGGCACAATATTACTCTTTGCTGAATACTCTAAAATCTCTTTAAAATTCTCATGCGTATCAGGATCTCCAGCACCACCCAATGCAACTTGCATCACTCTACCTGAACATTCATCCATTAATCTCTTGTAGTTAGCTAAACTCATGTTTGAACCTTTTCTACTAGCTGCATTCTGATAACAACCTACTTTACATCGTTTACTACATACACATGTCTCCATAATACCAATGTCTATAAGTTCAGGAAAACTTGCACTAAACGCTTCTTCACCTGTATAAATGTCAGCTGTCCTTACAAATCTTCCTGTATTTCCATTAAACCTTGTTAAATAATTTTTATACACTAATGTAATTGGCTTATATTCATGTCTCATATCCCAACACCCCCAATAATTTATTTTTTATTTAATTAATATTTTATTGTAATAAAAAAGGTTCAACAATTTTTCAACTGTTGAACCTTTTCATTTAGATTGACCTTCGCCATACATCATCCGATATTCATTTTTGTTCTACCACATAGTGAATAAGTCTGAGCCTAAAACCCGTCGATTATAGACTTCTTACCCAATGCACGTTATAATCACGTTCAACTAGCCATGAGTGGATTGCTTACCACCAACTTTCAGGAGTCATTCAGAATTGTTTTTATCCATATTTTGCACTACTTGCACCAACTGTTAAACACAACTCGTCTTATCCCTACTTGTACTGGCGACTTCTGTTATATCTATGTTACCATAGCTTCAAGACGAAAGAGATTGTTTGGTATTTCCTAAGTTGAACACAAGCCACCACAGCCCGTATGCTCAGGATTCGAATACTGGTTAGGTACCCTCTATTGTTCTCCCCAGAAGTTCCATGTATTAAAATGCTATCTTAGATGCGCCATCATCCGTAGTTGAGACCTTTTTCTCTCCTGAACTTGCCTTTACCAATTGCGGCTGGTCTATAGCTTGTTCAAAGTCCAATCTTTAGAGGTATCCCTCTTAAACTGACTCTGTTGGATAATGCCCCTGCGTGCTGACAACACACTACACAGGGTTATCTAAATGACTAAGGTAGGTATCGAACCCACTCTTCACTTGTTTCCAAGGGATACGCCACGTATCAATCTTAATCAACCTTTATGAGCTGTCAACCTATTTTGCAACCAGCTCTGTAACCTTCTATGGCTTATCAAGTCGGTTTTGATTGCCACTAGATGGTTATTTTTTATACATACTACCGACATTCTGCATTGTATAACGGCTCTACACTATAATATAAGCTGTCATAAATGACTGCTAATTGCGGGTGACAGATTTGAACTGCCGACCTTGAGGTTATGGGCCTCACGAGCTTCCAGACTGCTCTAACCCGCTATAATGTATTACATAAATTATCATTAAGTTAAATAAATTTAATAACCAAGTTTTTATTTTCCTTAACAACAAATTTATTCTATCATATCTTAAATCTTTTGTCAATACTTATTTTTAATTTTTCAAAAATTTTTATACACCTAATTATTTTTAATTTATATAATCAAATGTATATAAATACTGTAGGTGGGATTCGAACCCACATAACCTCTGTCTAGACCCTGCAAAATCTAGCTTTAGTTGACATCTATTACTGCACATTGCTCTTGGAATCCATGCTATAGTAATTGCAGTTACACACATTAGAACCAAAAGGTTACTCAGCTATTCAATGCCCTTCCAAACATAATTTGGACTAACTCCTATCATACACTACAGTACACAAAAGAAAGAGGTATTTGTTATGATACCATCAAGACAACTGTGCTAGAGTTACAACTCCCTAACACTCCTATATATTACCATAACTCTCAATTTTTGTCAACTATTAAATTCAAAAAATTTTAATTATTCTACATTAATTCAGTATACTTAGTATCTAATCTATCTACTAAGTATACACCATTTTCAGAAATGTAAAATCTCTTACCATCATGGAAAGCTTTCTTACAATCCACTTTAAAAATTGCAAGTTCTCCATGTCTTTTTCCTACCTTAGTAGCTGTTTCAATATCTTTTGATAAATGCACCATCTGTCTTGACATTGGCTTAATTTCACCAGACTCTAATATCTTATTAGCATTTTCCTTAGATGTACCATGATACACATAATCAGGCAGCTCTTCTTCAATTAATTCCTTATAATTCATTTTTAATTCTTTAACTGAATGACCCTGATTTGCTCTAATTAATGCATAAGGATCTCCATGCATTTCTTTAAATGAATATCGTTGTTTTTCATCTGTATTAACAATTTCTTTAAGTCTATTTAAGTCCACCTTATATCCACTATTTGCTGCAATAGCTGTAAGTAATTTGTATGTATCTACCCACCCATCTGTCATAAGCTTTAATCCTGCTGCTTCTGGATGATGTCTTAAAACATATGATAAGTATTTACTTAAAGCTAAATTATTATTTGATTTATGTTTACTATTCATTATTTACTCTCTCCTCTATTAAACTTGCTCATCCATCATTTTAGCTGTGTTAATTATTACTTGTTTTAATTGGTCATCGATGTTGAATCTTTCTGCATAAATTGAAATACTCTTTAACAAGTTTCCATCATTCTGTCTTTCGGATGCTGCCTTAATGTCACAAAGGAATTCTACAATATCTATAAGGTTCATATCATTATG
>JAGALE010000178.1 GCA_017625335.1 Lachnospiraceae bacterium | reverse complement strand
TAGATGGCATAGATTATAGCAATAAGGGTACATTTAAGTGGATTTCAGTTATCCGTTTGCCTGACTTTATTACTAAAAAGGATTTTGATTGGGCGGTAGAAACTGCAACTAAAAAGAAAAAGATTGATTGCTCTATAGCGGAGTTTGTGACCATTGATGAAGGGCTATGTGTTCAGATAATGCATAATGGCTCATATGATGATGAACCGGCAAGTGTTGCTTTAATGGATGAGTATCTTGCGGATAATGGATATGAGAATGATATAAATGATAAGCGACTTCATCACGAGATATATTTGTCTGATCCAAGGAAGATAGCACCTGAGAAATGCAAGACAGTGATTAGACATCCGATTAGGAAGGTTTGACAAGAGAGATGTCTCATTGCTTAGTGAGACATCTCTGTTATTGTTTATTAACATAGTATTGAAATAAATGAGATTAAACTGTATAATTCAACATATCTAATGAAAATATAATTTTCACGGCGTATCGCCAACTATTCACAAATATTAATTCAATACTAAGGAGTGTTAAATGGTAAAAATTAATAAGGAATATGAACTGTCCAGATTTAATCTAAGTCAGAAGTGGAATGATTTTATAGCAGTACAGAAAGAAGTAATATCTTCTTTGAAGCAGGAAGGATATTTTGATAATACAAATGTTATTAATAAGAATACTGGAATGATAATAAGAGTAACAACAAAAGGAATTAAAGAAACATTAGGGGCGGGTAAAAGATTTCAGTCATTGCCTAAAATAATTAAAGAGAATAAAATAGCTACTATAAGAAGTTTGAAGTGGATTATTGAAGATGCAGAACTGATTGCAGATGATGTTGAAAATATACATAATGAAAATGGATATAAGTTTGCGTACTTTTCAAGTCGGATATTAATAGATGAAGAATTATATTATGTTAGAATTTCAGTTAAGAAAAAGATAGCATCTAATATATTTTGGATACATAACATTGACGAAAGAAAAAGTTCTGAATTACTCGACCCATCCAAAGGATAGAATTAAAAGAGATTCAGAACTCTAATTAATTCATATCATAATTTGTAGTGAATGTCAATCTGTGATAATATATTTATCAGCAGTGCATAGGAGATAGATGCCCGTTTTATAAATCTAATAAGAAAAAGGTGGCATTTGTATGTGTACATAATTCCTGTAGAAGTCAGGTTGCGGAGGCTTTAGGTAAGCATTTGGCAGCAGATGTATTCGAAAGCTATTCTGCCGGAACTGAAACTAAGTCTCAGATTAATCAGGATGCAGTTAGATTGATGAAAGAAATATATGGTATAGATATGGAGGAAACTCAGTATTCTAAGTTGATTACCGACATACCTAAGCCTGATGTATCAATTTCTATGGGCTGTAATGTTGGATGTCCATATGTAGGAAGATCATTTGATGATAACTGGGGATTAGAGGATCCAACAGGTAAGTCAGATGAGGAATTTATAATCGTAATCAAAGAGATAGAGAAGAGGATTTTGCAATTAAAATCAGAATTGGACAATAAAAATTAGTTATAAAAACGTATTATAAAAAAGAGTGATAATGAAGGAATAGGTGATTTAATGGATAAACAAGATATCATATTAATTAGCGGAATTATAGTTGCCTGTATATGGCTTATGACATATATTTTATTTGATAATGTCAAGAAAAGAAGGATTATTTTAGCCATTGGTTGTGTTATTGATATTATATTGTTTTTTAAAGGTCAAAATGCTGATTTTCTGTTAGCGGGTATTATTGGAGGTGCTATAGTTTCATTTATCCCTGGAAGAACTATAAGACAACGTGAGAATGCAATTAAGGAAGCAAAGGGATTTTCAAAATATATTCTAGTCTGTATAGTGTTCACTGTTATGATTTTTATGCTTGTACCAATAGCCTTTCCTGGAGTGGAAATAGTGTTGGAGTAAGGTAAAGGAGGTAAATATGGTTCTTTTAGTAGTAGATACACAACAAATGATTACAAATAATAAACTCTACAATTTTGAGGTTTTTGAAGAAAGGGTAAAATGCTTGATAGAAGTTGCTCGGATAAACAATTTAGAGGTTATATATGTTAGACATGATGATGGACCGGACTGTGAGTTGACTAAAGGCAAGGAAGGCTTTGAAATATATGAAGGCTTTGCACCTTTAGATGGAGAGAAAATATTTGATAAGACGGTAAATAGCTCATTTAAAGGAACAGGCTTATTAGAGTATCTTAAAGATAAAGGGGAGGATAATATAATTGTGGTTGGACTTCAGACGGACTATTGTATGGATGCAACCATAAAGTGTGGCTTTGAGCACGGCTTTAATATGATAGTGCCGGAGTATACAAATTCCACATTTGATAATGATTTTATGTCTGGAGAGAAGACATATAAATATTACAATCAATATATGTGGAATAAGAGATATGCTAAGTGCGTATCATTTGAAGATGCTATGGAGATGGTGGGTCTATAAAGAAAAACAGGGGGTTATGTAATGAAGAGATTTTTAATATGTATTATGTTATGCAGTATATGCTTTTTAACAGCCTGCTATAAAGAAAAACCTATAGAAACATATAAGTATTCAAATGATGAGATATTGTCTGTAGCTATAACAAAGACAAGTGTATATTCTGACAGGATTGTTTTGCATTTTACAGAGGATTCTATATCATCAGTGGATAATGTAGCTTGCTATTCTAGTGACTTTAACCTTTTGGAAAAGGATGTAGAGTTCAAATTAATGAATGATTCATTGGCAATATACAGTGAAAATGCACCCCAAATCAGTGGATTAAGAATAGATGTAGATAGTAATTTGTATCTGGAAATTAGATATCTGGATTCCGACAGGTATGCCATGATTGTTAATTCATGGGCTGATGATTTAGGATATGAAGAAAATGGCGATTTGGATACATATTATACAGATGAGGAAAAGAAGAGACAGGAAGAGATTAAAGCTGAGCATGAAGCCTACCAAACGGAGTGTTTTGCGTTGGTTGAAGGACTCTGGGAGGATGAAGATGGCACAGTTCGTGTAGAATTTTACTATGATGATGGTGATAGAATGGTTTCTGTATATGAAAAATCAGAAGGAAATTGGACATTAACAAAGGGTTTCTGTGCGTGTAGTGTTTCTAAGGATGAAGAATCAGAACCAGTATCTGTGTATATTGAGGATGGTGTTGGATACAGTTGTAGATATAGCTTTTTGCTCTATAATGATAACACGGAGATGGAAACTGACTTTGCAGATAAAAGGTTGAAGAAGATCCAGTAAGCTAAAAATATATAAATTATGTTATATGGTTCTGGTAATCATAATTTGCTTAATATATCTCTTGTTGTATCTTGTCAAATATAGTATAATTTTAAGGAGTATTTTTAACTTTATTTCACATATTTAACGGGGGTAAATATGGAGAACAAAAGAAGCATTGAGGAATACAATTCAATAATTTTGTCCGCTTATAGAGCTTTGATTAGAGGCACCAAGGATATGGTGTTTATTAAGGATGTGAATCAAAAGTATGTTGGAGCTTCGGACGCATTTATCAAGATGATGGGGGTGGAAGAAGAAGCACAACTTTTAGGCCGTACTGATATGGAAATCCTTGATGATAAGAATTTGGCTAAAAGATATATGGATGATGACAAGAAAATTCTTGCTAGTGGGGCGGACCTTGTAGATTATGTTGAGCCTATTACTGATGAGGATGGACATGCAAGATATGGTTCCACCTGTAAGTATGTTTTGAAGGATGAAGATGGCAAATTGCTTGGTATTCTAGGACTTACTAAGGATATTACTAGAGAATACATGGCTAGACAGCATTATCAGCAGGAATTGAAGCTTTTATTTGAACTACCTAAGGAGGCATATGCAGTTTCATATATCGATATAGATGATTGGAGAATAATATCCCAGAGAAGAAAAGAGATTTCTAAGGGTACCCTCGAACCATGTAACACAGTAGAAGAATTAGCTTTTGCTGCTGCGGATGCTATACTTGATAAAGAGTCTAAGGCGTATTTGTTTTAT
Source organism: Lachnospiraceae bacterium (assembly GCA_017625335.1). Taxonomy (GTDB): domain Bacteria; phylum Bacillota; class Clostridia; order Lachnospirales; family Lachnospiraceae; genus Coprococcus_C. The sequence continues at coordinate 20,029 of JAGALE010000178.1, read as the reverse complement.
AAGGATTTTACACAAGATATGCTAAGGGAGCTATATGATAGTGGCAAGACTGAAGTCTCATTTAAGTATGAGAGAAGACTTACTAATGGATTAGTAAGATGGGTTCATAATCGCGTCAGGTTTTTGACAGATGTGGACAGTGGTCATCTTTGTGCCTTGCTTACTGCTAAGGACATTGATGCAGAGAAGAAGGCAGAGCAGGATCTGATTGTGTCTGCTAAGATGGATAAGATGACTATGGTGTTGAATCGTGAAACCACTATGAATTACATTCGTGAAATTCTTATCAAGCAGCCTGACACAAATCACGTTCTATTGATGCTGGATGTAGATAATTTCAAGCTGATTAATGATACATATGGTCATCAGACGGGCGACCAGTTTTTGATTAAACTGGCTGATGAGCTAAAGCATCATTTTAGAGAAACTGATGTTGTGGGAAGAATAGGTGGAGACGAATTCTTTGCACTTATGAAAAATGTTCCTGATTTGTCCATAGTTCCTAGAAAGGCAGATCAGATATTAGACACTATAATTGCTATCTGTGATAATTACGAGGGCATTAATTTATCAGGTAGTATAGGAATAAGTACCTATCCTGAGGATGGAGATACTGTTGAAAAGCTTTATGCAAAGGCGGATGACGCCTTGTATCAGGCTAAAAGAAAGGGTAAAAATCAATTTATTTTTGCGAATAGCTAAATAACTTGTTTGTTTATTGATTTTGTGATAAAATCAATCTAATTGGGTATAAAATAGTAACTTTATTTAGGAGGCAATTTAATATGAAGAAACTTATCTTAGTTACTTCACCACCAGCATGTGGTAAGACATTTATTTCAAAGAAGCTAGGAAAGGCACTTACAAATTGTGTGTATCTTGACAAGGATACTCTTATTGTGTTGTCTAAGCAGATTTTTGCAGTTGCAGGTGAGGAGTATAATCGTTCATCTGATTTCTTCCAGAAGGAGATTAGAGATTACGAGTATTATGCTGTTCTTGACCTTGCATTTGAGGCGCTTGATTACAATGATACTGTTCTTATTAATGCTCCATTTACAGAGGAGATTAGAGATGATGAGTATCTTAATAATCTTAGAGCAAAGCTTAAGGAAAAGGATGCCGAGCTGTTTGTTGTTTGGGTACACGCTGACATAGAGGTAGTACACCAGCGTATGATTAAGAGAGCTTCAGATAGAGATTCATGGAAGCTTGCTAACTGGGATGAGTATATTTCAACTCAGAACTTTAACGCGCCTACAAATATCCCAGAATTATTTATCTTTGATAATTCAACTGAGGAATCATATAAGAAGTCAATTGACGAGGCAGTTAAAGCTATTAGAGGATAATTACTTATTACAAGGAGATTGTTATGGCTTTAGTTAAACCGTTTTCAGCATTTAGACCAAGAAAGGACATCGTAAGTCAGGTGGCAGCACTTCCTTATGATGTGTATAACAGAGCAGAAGCATGTCAGGTTGTTAAGGGAAATCCTTATACATTCTTAAGAATTGACAGAGCGGAAACTCAGTTTGATGATTCAGTAGATACCTATGCACCATGTGTATATGAGAAAGCCAAGGAACTTTTAGATGGCATGATTGCAAATGGTGAATATGTTAAAGAACAGCAGGATGTATATTACATATACGAGCTAATAATGGATGGTAGACATCAGACAGGTATAGTTGCATGTGCATCTATCGATGATTACCAGAATAATATTGTCAAGAAGCACGAGAATACCAGAGCTGACAAGGAGATTGACAGAATTACTCACGTAGATGTATGTAATGCCCAGACTGGTCCTATATTCTTGGCTTATAGAGCTGTTGAAGTAATAGATTCTATTGTAGATAGAGTAAAAACTACTGAAGCGGAGTATTCCTTTGTATCTGAAGATGGAATAGGCCATAATGTATGGATAATTAAGGATGAGGCTGATGTTAACTCAGTCAGAGCCGCATTTGCTGATATGAATGATATTTATATTGCAGATGGTCACCATAGAGCCGCTTCAGCAGTTAAGGTTGGTCTTAAGAGAAGAGAGGAAAATGGTAATGAAGGTGAACTTGAAAGTGATAAGTTCCTTTCAGTATTATTCCCTCATAATCAGCTTAAAATATTACCATATAACAGAGTAGTAAGAGATTTAAATGGTTACACTAAGGAAGAATTTATGGCTAAGGTTTCGGAGCACTTTATTATAGAGGAAGTGTCAGCACCTTTACAGCCTGTAGAAAAATGTACCTTCGGTATGTATTTAGATAACTTATGGTATAAATTAACAGCTAAGGACGAGATAAAATCTGATGATCCTGTTGCAGGACTTGATGTATCTGTTTTACAGGATAATCTTCTTAATCCCATACTTGGTATAGAAGATCCACGAGTTGATAAGCGTATTGATTTTGTGGGTGGAATCAGAGGACTTTCAGAGCTTGAGAGAAGAGTTGCAGAGGATATGACAGTTGCATTTTCTATGTATCCAACTTCTATAGAAGAGCTTTTTGATGTGGCGGATGCAGGCCTTCTTATGCCACCAAAATCCACTTGGTTTGAGCCTAAGCTAAGAAGTGGTATATTTATCCACAAACTGTAGAGAGGGGATATTTTAATATGTCCAGAAGAAAAGAAGTATTTGCTATAAATTGGATGGAGGTTGATGCCCTAGTTCAAGGTAAGCATAATAATCCACATCATATACTTGGTATGCATGAGTGTATAGATGATGTATTTATTAATGCCTATCTTCCTGATGCTAAGGTGGTAACCGCTATTGATACAGCTACTAAGAAAAAGTACACTCTTGTATCAGACAGAGTACCAGGATTCTTCTCAGTAGTGATTAAGGATAAGAAGCGATTTGATTACAAGCTTAATGTTAGATTCGATGATGGTCAGGAGATAACTTATATTGATCCTTATATATTTGAGTCTGTTATTGATCCTATAGATGTTAGTTTGTTTAATGAAGGAGAGCACTACAGCATCTATGAGAAGATGGGAGCTCATCCTATGACTGTAGACGGTGTTGAAGGTGTGCTTTTCGCGGTTTGGGCACCGAATGCAGAGAGAGTTTCTGTAGTAGGAAACTTTAATAATTGGGATGGTAGAAGACATCCTATGAGAAAGCTTGATTACTCAGGTATATTCGAGCTTTTCATACCTGGCAAGTATGTTGGTGAGATATATAAGTATGAGATATGTGCAAAGTCAGGTAATGTATTTATGAAGAGTGATCCATATGCATTTTCAGGAGAGCTTCGTCCTGCAAATGCATCACGTATAGTTGATTTAAGCTATAAGTGGAAGGATGCAAAATGGATTTCAAATAGAGAGAATTCTAATCCTGTAGAAAAGCCTATGAACATCTACGAGATGCATCTTGGGGCTTGGAAGAAGCCAGAGGATGGAAGAGAGTTTTTCAATTACAGAGATATTGCGCCACAGCTTGCGGAATATTTAAATGATATGAATTATAATTATGTAGAGCTTATGCCGATTATGGAGCACCCATTTGATCCTTCTTGGGGCTATCAGGTAACCGGTTACTATGCACCTACATCAAGATATGGTACACCTGCAGATTTTATGTATTTTGTGGATTATCTTCACAGCAAGGGAATAGGTGTTATCATTGATTGGGTACCTGCACATTTTCCTAAGGATGATCATGGTCTTGGACGATTTGATGGTACTGCACTTTATGAGCATGAGGACCCAAGAAGAGGAGAGCATCCTCATTGGGGAACATATATATTTAATTATGGCAGAAATGAGGTTAAGAATTTCCTTATTGCCAATGCATTATATTGGGCTGAAAAATACCATGTTGATGGTATTAGAATGGATGCTGTTGCATCTATGCTTTATCTTGACTATGGTCGAAACAGTGGAGAGTGGATACCTAATATGTATGGCGGCAATGAAAACCTTGAGGCAATTGACTTCATTAAAGAGCTTAATAAGCAGATGAAGGAGAAGCACAAGGGTGTTCTTCTTATTGCAGAGGAATCAACAGCTTGGCCTATGATGACTCATACCCTTGAAGAGGGTGGACTTGGATTTGACTTCAAGTGGAATATGGGTTGGATGAATGATTTCTTGGGTTACATTAAGCTTGATCCATTATACAGAAAGTATCACCATAATGAATTAACATTTAGTATGGTGTATGCATATAGTGAGAATTTTGTATTAGTATTATCTCATGATGAGGTTGTTCATGAGAAGGGTTCTATGATTTCTAAGATGCCTGGTGGTTATGAGGACAAGTTCTCCAATCTTAGAGTGGCTTATGGACATATGATGACTCATCCAGGTAAGAAATTACTATTCATGGGACAGGAAATCGCACAGTTTGCTGAATTTAATGAGGCAGCTGAGGTTGATTGGTCATTGTTTGAGTTTGATGCACATGTGTATATGCAGGGCTATGTAAAGGAGCTTAACAAGCTTTATATGAACGAGCCGGCTCTTTATGAATTAGATTCAAAGAGTGAAGGCTTTCAGTGGATTAACTGCAACAATGCTAATGCAAGTCTTCTATCATATATGAGGAAGGGCAAAAAGGAAGAGGATACGCTTGTAATAATATGTAACTTTACACCTATTGCTCACAAGTCTTATAAGCTTGCTACACCTTCAGGTGGCAGTTGGCAGGAGATTTTCTCTTCAGATAATTCAAAGTTTGGTGGAGAGGGAAGAAACAATAAGACAGCTAAGCAGGCTAAGAAAGAAGCTGTGGATGGACAGGAACACTACATTTCTGTAAATGTTCCACCGCTTTCTATTTCAGTATTTAAGAAAAAGAAGACAAAATAACATACACATAAGAAAAGACCGGGGACTAATATTAGTGCTTGGTCTTTTGTGATTTAGAATTTTAAGTTCTTGTATTTGTATTTTTTGATGGAGGAAAACAATGATATTAAGTGACATAGATTCCTTTGAGGATGTAAAAAATTTGGACAAGACTAAGCTTGAGCAATATGGAGATCAACTACTTGATTGGTTAGCTGATAAAACCTTTGATATTGTGGTTGCCTTAATATTCCTATTTGTAGGTATGAAGGTGGCAAAGCTTTTGGTTAAGATAATTAAGAGAGCATTTGAAAAGACCGATATGGAGGATAGTGTAGAAGGATTTTTGCTTTCAGTAATTAAGGGAATCCTATATGCTATTGTTTTTGTAATGGCAATTTCCATAGTTGGGGTACAGGTTACATCTCTTGTTGCAATATTAGGAACAGCCAGCTTATCCATAGGTCTTGCACTTCAGGGAAGTCTTGCTAATTTTGCCGGCGGAGTTCTTATTCTTCTTATGAAGCCATTTAAGGTTGGTGATTATATTATTGAGAATGATAAGAAATGTGAAGGAACAGTAGAGTCAATAGATATTTTTTATACAAAGCTGAAAACCTTTGATAACAAGGTTATTGTTATACCAAATGGTAATATAACAGCCAATTCCATAATTAATGTTACAGCAGAAAAATCAAGAAAGCTGGATCTTGCTGTTGGTGTTTCCTATGACTCGGATATTAAACTTGTTAAGGATACATTGATAGACATAGTAACTAGCTCACCTTATTACGATAAGACTAAGGAGATGAATGTTTTTGTAGATTCATTTCAGGATAGCTCAATTAGAATGGGTATTCGTTGCTTTGTAAAAACTGAGGATTATTGGTCAGCTAGATGGGAGATTTTAGAAAACATAAAGGTTAAGTTTGATGAAAATAATATTGTAATTCCATACTCACAGGTGGAGGTCACTGTGAAAAATCCTCAATAATTAAATATTACTATTTGAATTGAGTGATTGAGTTAATAAAAACCAAGAAACAGTTATATTGATAATATAAATTGTTTTTGATATAATATACTGTGATTTTTTTGAAAGGATATTTAATATGACAGTTAAAATAGGTTATATTACCAGATGGAGAAGGGCGATCTTTTTAACCTTGATTTTTGTGGTTGTAATGTTTGGTTTGGGATCATCCCTTGGTGTTGTTTTATTTGGTAAAGGTATTCAATCTAATGCTATTGGCTTGTTTTTTCTATTAATTGGTATAGTGATTTTTTTGCTTGTGCTAGCCGACAAATGGGAATGGTTTGAAGGTGAAGGCACAGCGGTTGTATCTGACGGTATATTTTCCTACAACGACAAAAGAAATCATATCAAAGTAAAGCTTACTGATATTAAGAAGGTTGATATTGAGAAAATCGTTATGGGAGAAACAACAGCTCCAAAGGTTTTGGCGTATAAGCTTTTGATTAAAACTGATAATAAAAAGCATTATATTGAATCAGAGAGAGCTTATGGTAGAGAATATAATGAGGTTGATTTACATAGGTTATACATTTTCTTACAGGAAAATCTTAATAAACAGTAGTTTTAGAATTGGAGAAACGTATGAGGAATAATAAATTATTAATTGGTATAATAGCAGCACTTACTATAGTTATAGTTGGATTAGTTGGATTTATTCTCTTGGGTGGCAAGGATGATTCTGATAATAAGTCTGTAGGCGAAGATAAAACCACTTCAGAAGCTTCAGCAGATGATAATACAGGAGAAGCAGATAAAAAGGATACAGATTCTACATCTGAAGCAGGTAGTTCGGAAGCTGATAGTACCGAGAATGTTAATCAGGCAGATAATAATACAAGCAAGGATAAAGGGGATTGTTATGTAACAGTAACAAGCAACAATAATTGGGAATCTAATGGCAAAATTTCAGGTCAGCTTGATATTAGCATCACTAATAATAGTACTTCTCAAATTAAGAATTGGACTATTGAGATTCCAGTAGCTGATGGCTTAAAGGTTGATAGCTTTTGGAATAGTAATTGCGTAGTTGAAGGTGGTGTGCTTAAGATTACACCGGTGGAATATAATGGAACAGTTGAAAAGTCTTCTACGCTTAAGGATGTGGGAGTAATAGTAACCGTTGCTAATAAAAATGAATTTGATGCGCTTATGAATGAATCTAAGCTTTTGGTAGATGGTAAAGAGTATGTTGCTTCTGCTTCTAGTCAAGATGATAATAGTACAGATAACAAAGAAAATTCAGGTAATAATACGGATGCTACAGATAATGGCTCGGATAAGGAAGATACTACTACAGAGGCTGTTGCTGCTCAAACTCCAGCTAAGCCGGAAAGTGGTACTCCTTTTGAGAATCATGGTAAACTTTCCGTTAAAGGAACAGATATTGTAGACAAGGATGGCACTATGTATCAGCTTAAAGGTGTAAGTACACATGGTATTGCGTGGTTCCCGGACTATGTAAATAAGGATTGCTTCCAAACCTTTAGAGATGATTGGGGTGCTAATCTTATTAGACTTGCCATGTATACTCATGAAAATGGTGGATATTGTACAGATGGAGATAAAGAGTACCTAAAGGGCTTGATTGATAATGGCGTGAATTATGCAACAGAGCTTGGTATGTATGTTATTGTAGACTGGCATATACTTCATGATTTAAATCCTCAGGTTAACAAGGAGGAGGCAAAGAAGTTTTTCCAAGAGATGTCAGCTAAGTATAAGGGTTACGATAATGTAATTTATGAAATTTGTAACGAGCCGAATGGTGGAACCTCCTGGGCTGATGTAAAGTCTTACGCAGAGGAGATAATTCCAATTATTAGGGAAAATGCACCTGATGCAATTATTATAGTTGGTACACCAAATTGGTCTCAGGATGTTGATATAGCAGCTCAGGATCCTATAACAGGATACGATAACATTATGTATGCAGCACATTTTTATGCTGCTACACATACTGACAGTATAAGAAATAAGGTTCAGACAGCTCTTGACAGTGGACTTCCTGTATTTATTAGTGAGTTTAGTATCTGTGATGCATCAGGTAATGGTGCTATAGATTATGGACAGGCTGATAAGTGGTTTGACTTGATTAATACAAATAATCTGTCATACGCAGGATGGAACATTTCTAATAAGAATGAGACATCATCTCTTATAAAGCCGGATTGTACTAAAACAAGCTGGTGGGAAGAAGGAGAGCTTTCTGAGACAGGTGTATGGTTAAGAAAAACTATACTTGGCATTCAGTAAGGATGAATATTATTTGATCAATTTTCTATATACATAGTTTGAGTTAAATGAAAGGAACAGTATATGAGAGTAGTAGCAGGTACTGCAAGAAGTCTTATGCTAAAGACCCCAGAGGGATTAGATACAAGACCAACAACAGATAGAATCAAAGAGACTTTGTTTAATATGCTTATGCCTTATGTTGGGCAGGCCAAGTTCTTAGATTTATTTGCAGGTAGTGGTGGAATTGGAATTGAGGCCCTTAGCAGAGGCGCGGATGAGTGTACCTTTGTGGAGATGAATCCCAAGGCAGTTAATATTATTAATGATAATCTAAAGCATACAAAGCTTGACAAGAATGCAAAAGTTTATAAAATGGATGCTGTGAGTTATGTGGCTGGATTAAAATGTATAGATTATGATGTGATATTTATGGATCCGCCTTATGGAAAACAGCTTGAACAAAGTGTTTTAGAACAGCTATCAATGAAGGAATTTGTTTCTGAAACCCTAATAGTTATTGAAGCAGAGCTTAATGAAGATTTTTCCTATGTTGAGGCCCTTGGCTTTGAGATAGTGAAGGATAAACGATATAAGACAAATAAGCATATATTTTTGGAGAAAAGGGATTAATTTATGAGTACAGCGATTTATCCGGGTAGTTTTGATCCGGTCACACTTGGACATTTGGACATAATTAAGCGTTCAGCAGCGATTTTTGACCATGTTGTTATAGGAGTTCTTAACAATACTGCAAAAAAACCATTGTTTTCATTGGAAGAACGTGTTAATATGTTGAAGGATGCAGTATCAGAGTTAGATAATGTATCTGTTGAATCTTTTGAGGGCTTATTGGTAGATTTTGTTAAGCAGAAGAATACCAATGTAATAATAAGGGGATTAAGAGCACTAACAGATTTTGATTTGGAAATGCAGATGGCGCAGAGCAATAGAATGGTTGCATCTGATGTTGATACGGTATTTTTATCAACAAGCTTACAGTACTCATACCTTAGCTCAAGTATAGTTAAGGAATATGCAAGATATGGTGTTGATTTAAAGGAATTTGTACCAGAGTGTGTAATTTCTAAGCTTATAGATAAGATGAAATAACTATAGGAGGATTGTTTAACATGGCAAAGAAGGATATTGATAAGTATATTGAGGGAATAGAGGTTTATATTAATCAGGCAAAGGCATCACCTTTATCACAGAACAGAATTACAGTTCAGAGAGATGAGCTTTTGGAGATGATTAAAGAGCTTAAGCTTAAGCTTCCTATGGAGATAGAGAGATGTAAGAAGATAATGCGTAATAAGGAAAATATCCTTTCTGAGGCAAGAACACGTTCTGAGGCAATTCTTTCAGAGGCAGTTGCAGAGGCTAACAGACTTGTGGATACTAATCAGATTACAGAGCTTGCTAATATAAGAGCTAATGAGATTATGGAAATGGCTAGAAATCAGGCCCAGCAGTTGGTTGATCAAGCGACTGAGGAGGCTAATGAAATCAGACTTGGTGCTATGTATTACACTAAGGACAAGCTTACTGAGATGAGAGATGTGTTCAGCAGAATACATGCTATGGAGAAGGAAAACTATAGAAATCTTATTGAATCACTTGAGAATGATACATATATTGTTGAGACTAATTTAAGTGAGATGGAAGCTAATATTAATCTTCTTACTGCAGGTAGTAACATGATGTATGATCGCTCAGAGGATTTAGATAGTGCATTTTCTGCTAATGAACCAGTAGCACCAGCTATGCCGGCAAGAATGCCAGTGGCTGCTGATGATGACTGGGATGATGATGACGATGATGATGACGATATCGATGTATACGGCGACAACTCAGATGACGAGGATGACGACGACTTTGATGATTTCTTAGATGACTAATAAACACAGATAGTATGTGCATATTGCACATATTAGCTTTATAACAGTATAGTGAAGCAAGGACAGCCCGGAGCCTTGTATAACCTTTGTGGTTTGCATTATAGAAGATATACCACCGAAGGATGTACAGGCAAGTATCAGGGCTGTTTTTGCATTTTGAGGTAATATTTCGGACTGACTTATATAGGTTACTCCTCGAGTTATTTCAGTAATACCTAATGATACAAGCTTGGCTATGTTTGATAAATGATTGATGGACAGTATAAATTCAGATATGACTGAACATAGCATAATGTATAATCCAACCATGGTGATTTGATTTATGCTTTGTTCTGAGATGCTTTGGTTACAGCATTGTTTTGAGTTTTGACTAGAGCAATTGGTATATGAATTATTTGCTAGTGAATTAGTCTTTGAGCGTTTTGCTTTTTTGAATGGTTTTCTTTCCTTTGAATTAGTAGGTGATGTATTTTGTATTGTAATTAAAACGTGTTCGAACAATAGTGTTATGATATATGGTAAAAATATGACAGCATAGGCTTTTGTTGGGCTTATGCTGTTGTTTAATGCATTGCTAAGAATATATCCAAGAAAAAACATAGGACTTACGTTGTTGCATATTGGAAGAAGAATATTGCCTGTTGAAAGCGTTATTGTACCTTCCTTTACAAATGAAGAGGTTGCTTTAGCACCTATGGGATATCCACAAAAAAGTCCTAGAAGTATTATAGATGGTATCGCTAGATATTGCCTGCTTTTCTCTTTAATTATATTTTTTTCTATAATACCTGAGATTAGCATAAATGGCAGTAGAAGTGGAACTATGCTTTTGTACCAAAGCATTAGACCATAGCTTGCACCTGATATAACGATTTGATTGTTTGTTATAAGTAGTATTATAGTTGCAAATAAAATAATTATACACATATGTATTCCTTACAAATTTTTTATTGATATAAAATATAGATAGAATGTAAAAATAAATTAGAAATTTAAGGGTAAAGCTAGGACAGTTGCAGCATGTGAACATTCATTTAAAATTGATTACATATAAAATGCATGATTGTAATGGTAAAATTAGTTTTTCTAGCTTTAAAATTTACAATTAAGGATAGTATACGTACTGATTGAGAGATATTTTTGGTACATATATGGCTGTATTATGTTATACAGAAGGGAGGAAAACAAAAGAACACATAATGTTATGTGTTCTTAGTATAATTTATATTCTTGGATTAGAAACTTATGATTGATTTATATAATTAAAAGATTTTTGCATACAAGGTGGATGATATATATTATGTGTTTTACATGGTATACATAGCTTTTAAAGGCTGAATATTCATTTTATATTATTGGAAGTGATATATTATAGTCATTTTGTAGCTTTGAACCATAAGTATTATATACCAAGCAATTATATAAATTAGTCGCTTTAATATCATAATCCCACATTATCTTAGCTGTTGATAGATTAATGTTTTGATGGTCTGCAAAATATTTTTCAAAATCAGCCTTCTTGGTAATAAGGGGAATGGATGAATGCTCGTTAATATGTTTCAAAAGAGCAGATTTATCCTTCCTGAAGGATAAAATGCTAGCGTACATTGCATAGCTATTATCTATAAAAAGCTTTCTATGTTCTTCCTTATAATCCATTATAAGGTGAATTAGATTTCTGAATATTCTTGTAGCTGTTAAATCCTTGGAGGAGAGTGCATCTATGGCAGCCTGGTAGTTGGTCACAGGCTGAAGCTTTCGTAACTTATGTGCAAATTCCTCAGATATATCACAGATTTCATTATAAATACATGGATTAAGCAGCTTGCATTGAAGATAAGGGGTCAAGGCTTCATAGTTAATTGGCCATGAATGCATATAAGAAGACTCAACTACATTATATACCTCTGCTGGAATATCATGCTTTATATTTGAAAGCTCAAAGCTTGAAGCTTCTATTGAAGCTCTTATAGCTGTTGCAGAGCTTATAGAATTGTAAAGCTTTTCGTCGTGATACATGGCATTACATCTTTTTATGATAACCGGTTTAATCCTTGAATTGATTCGTCTTAGAGCAGCTATATATTCTATGGCAAGAATATTATTTGGCATATTAAGGGCTGAAGCTACACCTTCCAAAGTAAGTTGGAGTGTGGTCATCGCAGACTCTTCAAGGTTTTCTTGATGCTCAGATGTTTGAATCAGTTTGAGAACTTCTTTGCTTTGTGACAAATATTTTGTTACAGCAACTGTTCTCGCCTGAGGGAATGACAAACCATTAGATATAGAATAATTAAGCTGTTCTTTGTATGAATCAGGTTCTGAATTAATTACATCTGCAATTATTGATAATAAATCTAAATTATCAGTTTCTGCTCCAAAACACAGATAATCAACTATACCAAGACTGTCTAGAATTGATACAGCGCCTGTTGCAAAATCTCTAGCGCTTCCTGATGCATATACAAATGGAAGTTCTAAGGTGAGATCTACACCGGATAAAGAAGCCATTGTTGCCCTAGTGTATTTATCCCACATAGCTGGAATACCACGCTGTAAAAAATTACCACTCATTAGAGCAATTGAATAATCAGCTCCAGTGAGCTTTTTTGCACATTCAAGATGATATTGATGTCCGTTATGAAATGGATTGTATTCTGCGATAATAGCTAATGTCTTCATTGTTTCTCCTAAAATTTGATACATTCATTATATTATGAGTGGTGTGAATTATCAATTGTAAGTTTGAGGGAGATGTTGGTGACATAGTTTATTAGAGTAAATGAAGACTTGGATTGATATGGGAAAAATGACATATTTAATAGAGTAATTGATGACATAGTTAAAATATGATATAAGGGTGATATTAATGACATGTTTACATGAAGTTGTTAATGGTATAAAATTTCAAACGTTTGTAAACATTTGAAACTTTACAAGGTGTGAGTAATAAAAGTATAATATATTATGATCTAGCAATAATAAAAAACAAATTCGAACATTTGTTCAAAATTCTGTTGACAAATTATTTTTTATGTAGTATAAGTTATTTATAGACAAACGTATGTTTTGTTAACGAGGAGGAAAATTATGGCAAACGAAGAAAGATTAAAGGCATTGGATGCTGCCTTAGCACAGATTGAGAAGCAGTATGGAAAAGGATCCGTTATGAAGCTGGGTGATAAGTCAGCTAATATGAATATAGAAGTTGTACCTACAGGCTCACTTAGCCTTGATTTGGCTTTAGGCTTAGGTGGAATGCCGAAGGGAAGAGTTATAGAGATTTATGGTCCTGAATCAAGTGGTAAAACTACAGTTGCATTACATGTGGTTGCTGAGGTTCAGAAGATGGGTGGTATAGCAGGCTTTATCGATGCAGAGCATGCATTAGATCCTGTATATGCTGCTAATATAGGTGTAGATATAGATAATTTATACATATCTCAGCCTGATAATGGCGAACAGGCACTTGAAATTACTGAGACAATGGTTCGTTCAGGTGCAGTTGATGTTATAATTGTTGACTCTGTAGCAGCACTTGTACCTAAGGCAGAGATTGATGGAGAGATGGGTGATTCACACGTAGGACTACACGCAAGACTTATGTCTCAGGCTCTTAGAAAGCTTACAGGTATTATTAGTAAGTCTAATTGTGTTGTTATATTTATTAACCAGCTGAGAGAAAAGGTTGGTGTTATGTTTGGTAATCCTGAGACAACTACAGGTGGTAGAGCATTAAAGTTCTATGCATCAGTTAGACTAGATGTAAGACGTATAGAAACCCTTAAGGTTGGTGGAGAAGTAGTTGGTAATAGAACTAGAGTAAAGGTAGTAAAGAATAAGGTTGCTCCGCCATTTAAGGAGGCTGAATTTGATATTATGTTTGGTAAGGGAATATCAAAAGAAGGAGATATATTAGATTTAGCAGTTTTGTATGATATTATTAACAAGGCTGGTGCTTGGTACTCTTATAATGGTGAAAAGATAGGTCAGGGTAGAGAGAATACAAAGCTTTATCTTATGCAGAATCCAGAATTCTGTTCTCAGATAGAGACAATGGTAAGATCAAAGTTTTTAAATAATGGAGCTGATGCTTCAGAGGAAAATTCTGAAGAGGAGTAATTATAATTGGATAAATCAAAAGCTAGATGTAGTGCTTTTGATAAAGCTGTAAATCTTCTAGCGTTTAAAGATAGAACTACTCAGGAGATTATTCAAAAGCTTAAAGAGAAAGGGTATAGTGATGATGATATTGAAGAGACTGTGGATAAGCTTTCTTATTATGGTTATCTCAATGATCAGAACTATACCATTTCTTATATCAAGGACAATGCATCAAAAAAAGGTAAAAAATTAATAACAAATGAGCTGAGTAAAAAGGGTGTAGACAAAAGTGTGATTGATTTTGCATGTGAGGAAGTTGAGATAGATGAGTTATCCTCCATTGATTATATAATATCACATAGATTCTCAGATGCTAATTTTAAAGATGAAAAAACATATAGAAGAATCGTTAATTATTTTTTGAGACGTGGATTTACTTATGATAACATAAAACGGTCTATAAAAGCTCAATATCATTTTGCATATGATGATGAACAGTTTTGTTAAAGAATATGCATAAATTTTTACATTTTGCATAAAAAATGCATAATTTTCTTGACACTTATATAAAAAAAGTATAATATTTAACTGTTGTATTTTGTGCAATGAAAATTAAATAAGGAGGTGCTCCTGAGTATGTTGAAATACGTAATCTTTGCTGTAATAGTTGTTCTAGCAATTGTTATAACTTGGTTCGTAGCTATTGCTTACAGAAAGAATATTGCTGAAGCAAAGCTTGGTAAGGCTGAGGACAAGGCTAGAGAGATTATAGATGAAGCACTTAAAAGTGCTGAAGCCAAGAAACGTGAGACACTTCTTGAGGCTAAGGAAGAAGCCCTTAGAATGAAGAATGACATCGATAAAGAAGTCAAGGATCGTCGTGCAGAAATTCAAAGAGCTGAGAAGAGAGTTCTCTCTAAAGAAGAGAATCTTGAGCGTAAGACTGATGCCATAGAGAAAAAGGAGGCTGCCCTTTCTAAGAAGGAAGCTGAATTAGAAACATTAAGAAGTGAGATTTCACAGTTGGAAGCAAAAAGAACTCAGGAACTTGAAAGAATTTCAGGATTAACCTCTGAACAAGCAAAAGAATACTTATTAAAGACTGTTGAAGACGAAGTTAAACACGAAACTGCAGTCATGATCAAAGAATTAGAGACACGAGCAAAAGAAGAAGCAGACAAGAAAGCAAAGGAATATGTTGTTACTGCAATACAGAAGTGTGCAGCTGATCATGTATCAGAGACAACAATTTCTTTAGTACAGTTACCTAATGACGAGATGAAGGGACGTATCATAGGTAGAGAGGGACGTAATATTAGAACTCTTGAAACTATGACCGGTGTTGATTTAATTATAGATGATACTCCAGAAGCAGTTATCCTTTCAAGCTTCGATCCAGTGAGAAGAGAGGTTGCTAGGATAGCGCTTGAGAAACTCATATTGGATGGAAGAATTCACCCAGCTAGAATCGAAGAAATGGTTGAGAAGGCTCAGAAGGAAGTTGAAACCATGATGCGTGAAGAGGGTGAGGCTGCAACTCTTGAAGTTGGAGTACATGGAATTCATCCAGAACTTGTACGTTTACTTGGAAAGATGAGATTTAGAACAAGCTATGGACAGAATGCATTAAAGCATTCTATTGAAGTAGCACAGCTATCAGGGCTTTTAGCCGGAGAATTAGGTGTTGATATTCGTATGGCCAAGCGTGCTGGTTTGTTGCACGATATTGGTAAATCAGTTGATCATGAGATGGAAGGTTCACATATTTCTATAGGTGTTGATTTATGTCGTAAGTACAAGGAATCTGCACTTGTTATTAATGCCGTTGAAGCTCATCACGGCGATGTTGAACCACAGAGTTTAATTGCTTGTATCGTTCAGGCTGCTGACGCTATATCAGCTGCTAGACCTGGTGCAAGAAGAGAAACGTTAGAGACATACACTACAAGATTAAAGAAGTTAGAGGATATTGCTAATGGATTTAAGGGAGTAGATAAGACTTTTGCTATTCAGGCAGGTAGAGAAATTCGAGTAATGGTAGTTCCAGAGCAGGTTAATGATGCTGAGATGGTATTACTCGCGAGAGATATTTCAAAGCAAATTGAAGCAGATCTTGAGTATCCAGGTCAGATTAAGGTTAGTCTGATAAGAGAATCAAGAGTTACTGATTTTGCAAAATAATTAATTATAGGATGTGGTTTATGCCACATCCTTTTTTCTTTAGTTTTTTATTAATGTATATTGTATTGTAAATAGATTAATTGTATTTGTGTGTGAATTATATTATACTTAACTTATGTTTTGTAATTATAATACATTGATTAAATTTCGATTCAAAAATATATATTAATAAGGTGGTATAAGTATGTTAGATTTTATTAAGAATAAATCAGAGCTTGTATATGATTCCAAGATTGTCGCGTTGTATAAGGAAACACTAACTACTCCTAGAGGAAATACAGTTGTCTATGATTATATTAAACATAAAAGTGGTGGTGGAGCAGGTGCTCTAGTTGTTGATGAGAATGAATATACTTATCTTGTTAAACAGTACCGTAATACTCTTGATAAGGTAAATATTGAAATTCCTGCAGGTGGTTATTCTTATGTTGGAGAAAAAGGAATAGATTGTGCCCTTAGAGAGATTGAAGAGGAAATAGGATTCATACCACAAAATATGTATCATGTATCTAATATTATTTCATCTGTTGGTACATTTGATGAGAAGACAGATGTGTATATTGGAACAAATCTGAAGAAAGGTGAAAGAAAGCTAGATCCTGATGAGTTTATAGAGATAATTCATATACCAATAGATGATGCTATAAGAATGATTTATAGTGGTGAAATAATTGATAGTAAGACAATTGTTGCCTTACTTGCTTACAAAGATATGAAATCAAGAGGTATAATTTTATAGTTTTACACATAAAAAGTAGAGAGTAGATAAGCTCTCTATTTTTTGTGGTGGTGATTGTATGTATGAATCAAAAGTCAATAAATCTTATATGATGGCATTTTTATCAGTGGTATTTGTTAGTATAATCTTTAACCTATGCATAAGGAAAAATATCAATTTTGATTATCTATCTATAGGCATAGATGATATGTATGCAATAATTCATAGAAGTAATCGTGATGTTATTAGCTATGTGATATTTAAAAGATTAAAACAATTATTGATTATATTAATTTTAATCAAAGCATTTGGCTGTGGAACTATATATAATACATTGCTTGTTTCTTTAAGCGGTATTCTAGGATTGTTATTAAGTGTGCAGGTTTATTATCTTGGTATTCAAGGTGTCATTGTTTTGTTACTTTATTTATTGCCGCATTATATATTTTATTGTGTAGCATTTTATTATTGCAAGAGGACAAAGCTTTTTGAGAGTAAAACAGATGAAAATATTAAGAATTTAATATGTATTATAATAATATATGTGGCAGGAATGATAGTAGAGGGTGTTTTTATGACAAATTTTTTAAAATTTTTTTATCAATATATGGTGATGTGAAAATCGAAAAATCCTCTATTTTGTAGAAATTACATAAAATTACAAAATTTTTAAATTTTTATGAAAAATTTGTGTTTGATTTTATGTAAATTAGTCATTATAATAGTATTTGTTATTAGTTTATTTTCGATAATTATGGGATATTAAGGGGTTCGTGTATGAGAGAACACATTGATAATTACATAAATTTTCTTACAGTTGTAAAGCGTTCTAGTCAGAATACTATAGCTTCATATAAGAGAGATTTATTAAAGCTTAATGTGCATTTTGAATCTAAGGGTTACAATAGTATATTGGATATAAATGCTATGGATCTTAATAATTATGTTCTTGATATGAAGAGTCAGGGAATGTCTCTCGCTACCATATCTAGAAATGTTGCAAGTATTAAATCTTTCTTTTTATATCTTTTGAGACAAGGAATAATTAAGGAAGATTGTACAGAGCAGTTAAAGCCGCCAAAGGTTGAGAAGAAGGCGCCAGAGACTCTTTCTGTTGAGGAAATAAATCAGCTTTTAGAGCAGCCATCTAAGTCTACACCTAAAGAGGTTAGAGATAAGGCGATGCTTGAACTTCTATATGCGACAGGAATGAGAGTGTCAGAGCTTATTTCCCTCAAGATAGAAGATGTTAATCTTGCTATGAGCTACATTCTATGTAGAGATGCTAACAAAGAACGAGTTATACCTATAGAACATGCGGCTAGAACTGCATTAGAGAGCTATATTAATGAATATAGACAGGGTATGTGTGAAGGAAGCAATTATCTATTCACCAATATGAAGGGACAACCTATGTCTAGACAGGGTTTTTGGAAGCTCTTAAAGGCGTATGCTGTTAAGGCAGGAATAGATAAGGATATTACTCCTCATATGATTAGGCACTCATTTGCATCACATTTAGTTACTAATGGTGCTGATCTTAAAGCAGTACAGGAGATGCTAGGACATTCAGATATTTCTACTACTCAGATATATCTTAAAAGTAAGCAAAGTAGAATAAAGGAAGAGTATGAGAAGGCTCATCCAAGAGCAAAACGTAAGGTTGCAAATAATTAAAGAACCTGTTGTGATATTTTATTATATCATAACAGGTTCTTTAATATTGATATGTTAATTGATGTATTAATTTTCGTATATCTTTTTAAGGTTATCAATCTTAGATGTGGCATTGACCATTAATAAATCAAGAATTGTTATAGCACACATAGCTTCTACTACAACTACAGCTCTTGGTCCAATAATAGGGTCGTGACGTCCTTTGATGGCCATGGTGATTTCTTCATGGTCCTTATTGATTGTTTTTTGTTCTTTGTATATAGAAGGTGTTGGCTTAAATGAGGCACGTACCTTTATAGGAGCGCCATCGCTCATACCACCTAAGACACCACCTGAGTGATTGGTCATCTTTGCAACGTTTCCTGCATTCATATAAAAATTATCATTGTTATATGAGCCCTTGCTCTTTGCAACTTCAATTCCGTCACCTATTTCAACAGCCTTCACTGCACCGATAGACATAATTCCCTGAGCTAGTAGAGCATCAAGCTTAGAGAATACCGGTTCTCCTACACCGACAGGCATTCCTGTTATGACACACTCTACACTAGAACCTATTGAGTCAAGCTCAGACATTACTTCTTTTAGATAACTGCCTGCTTTTTCTGAGCATTCCTTGTCAGGCATATATAATGGATTTACAAGAATCTCATTTTCGTCGAATTTATCATAGTCGATTATATAATCTCCAATTGAACGAGTATAGGCTGTAAGCTTTATGCCTAAGGTTTCTAATACTTTAGCGGCAATTGCGCCGGCTGCAACTCTACCGATGGTTTCACGCCCTGAAGAGCGCCCTCCACCTCTGTAATCCCTGAAGCCGAACTTTTCGTCAAAACAGTAATCTGCATGACCAGGTCTATAGCTTATTGCTATATCGCTATAATCCTTTGAATGCTGATCTTGGTTTCTCACTAGCATAGAGATAGGAGTACCTGTGGTTTTGCCTTCAAAAACTCCTGATAGTATTTCAACTGTGTCAGCTTCACTTCTTTGAGTGGAATAAGCGTTTTGACCAGGTTTTCTTCTGTTTAAATATATTTGGATATCATCCTCACACAGTGGAATTCCTGCGGGACATCCGTCAACTACAACTCCTAGAGCTTTTCCATGAGATTCACCCCAGGTACTTATTGTAAAAAGTTTTCCGTAAATTGAGCCAGCCATAATTTAGTAAGTCCTTTCTGTTGCTTTTTGGATATTATAAAACTATTTTGTGAAAAATTAAAGGTGTATGTTGATTTTTTATTTGTGTTGTGCAATAATGTTACAGAATTGTTACAAAGAGTTGCTTTTAATGTGATTATAATGATTTATTTGTAATGGTAGTTGATAAATACTATTCGAAAAATATTATAGCAAAAACAAAGG